>JAEWVL010000115.1 GCA_023396665.1 Spirochaetota bacterium | reverse complement strand
GATCGTTGTACGAACGAAGCGCAGAGATCATGGTGACGAAAAGTCTGTCCGCTGTAAGTTCGGTTTTGAGTTTATAGTCATTAATATCGTAGTTTACGATAACCTTTTTTTCTGGTGCATGACCAGGTTGCCCGGTACGCAATATAATACGGCTGATTTTGTTGTGCTGTATATTCCGGATATACTTCACTATCGAAAGGCCGCTCTCCTCGTTGTCCATCACCACATCGAGAAGAATAACCGCAAGATCGGGGTGCCCGGCGAGAATATCGTAAGCCTGTTGTTCGTTATACGCGTTGAGCAGTTCGAGCGCCCTGTTTTCGAAGACCACGTTTTTCAGAATCATTGCGGTGACATCGTGCACCGAACGGTCATCATCGACGACCAGAATTTTCCACGGTTCACCCGAAAAATCCGGCTTAATCACTTCTTCTTTGCAAAAAGAGATAAATTCGTCGCTGTTTCTCATGTGATCCGGCTCCCGTTTTCAACGGCAAGAGGAATTCTGAGAATGAAAGTGCTGCCCTTGCCGATTTCGCTTTCGCAGTGAATAATGCCCCGGAGCGTTTCCCTGACGAGCGATTTGACGATGTAAAGACCGAGCCCGGTACCTTCACGGTCTGGAATAGTGGTAAAAAAAGGTTCGAATATCTTGTTGCGTGTCTCCTCGCTCATGCCCCGCCCGTTGTCGCTGATGCGAAGTTCCACGCGCTGGTCTGCCGTTTGCGCGCTGATTGTGATTGTGCCCGCTTTGATGCCCGAAAAAGCGTGGATAAGCGTGTTGTCGATCAGATTTGTAAGTACCTGCGAGAGTGCTCCGGGATATGAAACGAGACGGATTGATTCGTCACACGACAGTTCGATACGGTGATCGGTCTTGCGCAGTTTCGGATTCAGCGAGAGCAGAATCTGCTCGATGTAATCTTTCAGATAAAAGGTCTGAACCGACTCGCTTGACTGGTCGACTGAGATGCGTTTGAAACTCTGCACGAGAGCAGAAACCTTTTGAAGATTGATTACGGTTATGCCAAGAGCCTCGGTTTCGTCGGTAAAATATTTCTCAAGATCTGAGCGTTTGAGCGTATCATTAGAATAAGCCTGTTGAAGGGTGAGTATGGATTCCTGCAAAAAGGTGATCGCAGAGATCGCAACACCAACGCTCGAATTGATATCGTGCGTTACGCCGGCCACCATCTTAACGAGTGATGACATCTTTTCTGACTGTATAAGTCTGTGTCTGGTGTTTTTGAGCGCTACAAGCACCCTTAAGAGAAACAACAGAGTGATCACAAGAACGACAAGGCAAATCGCTGCGGCGGCAAGACAGATCGTACCCGGTGTATTAACAAATGTCGCTATCATTATGCGCTCGCAAGTGAGTAAGTATATTCGTTCAGATAAGCATAGCTCCGCAATAACGAAGAGTCAATAAAAAGCTTCACGGAAATGGCTGATGAACTTGCTGTTGTCGCGATTTCTCTGTATTGTAAAGCAATCGGTACGATAGGAGGCGGATATGCGGCGAATTGTGCAGAACAGAAGGCCGGGTCATCTCCTGAAGCAGAAGAATCTTTGGCGACAGAAAGTGACATCGGTATATCGGCAGCGATATTCGATCGGACTGATGATTGCCCTCATGATTTTTTGCTTTTTGCTTGTTTTCTGCAGCGGAAAAAAATCGGCTGGGGATGAAGATGCAGTGACGATTCGCTGGTGGCATATCAACTCGGATCAGCCAGCACAGCTCGTCTTTGACGAAATAGCCCGTGATTTTGAAAGGCAGTATCCCCATGCGGTGGTAAAGGTAACTATGCTTGAGAACATGGAATATAAAGCCAAGCTTGAACTGGAATTCGCCGCAGGCGATCCGCCTGACATATTTCACAGCTGGGGCGGAGGGGGACTTGCCGAACAGGCAGAAGCCGGTCACCTGAGGGATATTACAGAATGGGTCAACAGCGATCGCTGGAAAAGCAGGATTAATCCGGTTGCGCTTGAAATTTACAGTTACAAGGGCAGGGTGTACGGCTTTCCGCAGGATCTCGGCGCGGTCGGGTTCTGGTATAACCGCGAGATGCTCGAGAAGGTCGGGTATCGCAGTTTTCCCGAGACCTACGACGAGCTGCTTCGCCTGTGCGAAAAACTGAAGGCACGCGGCATTACTCCGATCGCTCTGGGCATCGCTGATCGCTGGCCGGTGATGTTTTACTGGAGCTATCTGGCGCTTCGTATCGGAGGCCCGGATATCTTTAATGATATACTTGCGAAGAAGCGCAGCTTCAGTGATCCGGCGCTGATCGAAGCGGGCAGGCTGATGCAGCAACTTTACAGACGGAATTATTTTCCGGCAAGCGCGATCGGTGACGATTTTAACGCACAATCACGCGCCGTGGGCGACGGCGATTGCGCGATGCAGCTGATGGGTCAGTGGGCTTTGGCGGTACAGGCTCAGGTTTCTGAAAAGAAAGATTCTTTATCCCCCCTTATGATGTTTGCGCCCTTCCCGGCCCTTGAAAAAGGCAAAGGGGGGATACGGGACGCACTGGGCGGCGGCAACGGTTTTGTCATCGGAAAAAACGCGCCTGATGAGGCTATTGAGCTGCTTGAGTTTTTCACCCGGGCCGAAAATCTGCAGCGCTACTTCGACGTTTTTCCCGCGGTGCCTACGGTCGATGCGGTCAGGATCGACAACAAGGGGCTGAGCATGGTCAAGACCTATCTCGCCACGATGGATAACTATTGCCTGTATCCCGATCAGATGTTTCCGCAGGAGATGGGAACGCTTTTGAACAGCGTGTCGGCGAGGGTCATGCTCGGCGAGCTGACTCCGCAGCAGGGCTGCGCGATTCTTGACGAAGCCTGGAGTAAGTATTGATTTGTGCTAGTTTGTGTTTTGGGTTGGGTCTTCTTGTTATGTTGGGGCTGGTTTTTCCTCCAATTCCCAATTTATGGCCCATTCTGGCATACTCCTCTCTTTATTATGTCGCATAAGTAGCTGATAAGCCACATAGTTATGCGGGACTTTCTCCTCACCCTCGAGTTCTCTTACCACTTCGTCAAAATGGGCGGCTATTGCCTTTGTCACAAGAGCTGAAACAGAAACACGACAGAAAGCACGAAAGAACACAGAAAGATTAAACACATCGACATCAAACACAAGAGTCAAAATCACATAGCCCATACCCTTCGGCTGATACTCGACGGTTCTGTCAGGACGATCGACATCAAGCAGCTTTGGATGCGCGGCAAAAAACTTACGCAGACACAGATTAATGATTTCAGAATGAGTTGTGTTACATTGTATACAGGCATCGAACAGCTTCTCGATATTTGTATACAGAAGCGTAATTGAAGTTCTCATTGCATTCTCCTTCTGTGTATAACGTTTCAGAAAGGGAAAATGCAAAAAAAAACAAGGCTTTGGAAAGAGAGGAAAGAGCAATCTTAAAAAACTTGCAGAGTGGAAACAAAGAGCCCCTCAAGTTCTTGAAAACTATGACCCGGGTCTGGGATAAAAAATTAATCGGGATTATGATTAAAACGAAAGCGGAAAAACTATATCTGTCAGAATCGACGATGCATTAAATAAATTCTCTATTCATGCGGCAGATGTTCAATGTCATTTAGATCCTTATGCCTGCCGCTGGCCTGTTTGTTTTGCAATAATCTCTTCAGCGAGATCAGATTTACTCTGACCCCGTCAAAATCATCCACAATGCGCTCATCATAACAATCATCAAAAGAGACGCCTGATATTTCCATAAGAAACTCTATACGCAAAGGCGGAACGCCCATACGTATCATTGAATTGGAGAGGAAAACATCTGAAGTGAGTTCGGGCAGGGTGAAACCGAAAAGACGTAAAGTGCTTACAACCCGATCGGCATTTTCAGGATCACATCGTAACCAGATATCCAGATCATCTGTCGCCCTGGGATACCCGTGATAAGCCACAGAATAACCGCCGATCAACAGATAACGGACATCATGATCGTTTAATAATTTCAATCAGGCTGTCGAATTTTAACAAAGTGCACCGCACCTCTGTCTATGATATACTAATTTAGCTAAGTCTTACTTGTATAACCTCAAAAACCGGTTTTTATGCTGCTATTTGCAACATATCCCCAATTTT
>JAEWVL010000100.1 GCA_023396665.1 Spirochaetota bacterium | reverse complement strand
CAGTAGGATCCTTCACCGATCTGGCAGCAGCTTCAAGTGAATCGGCGAGCATGACAACCGTAGTTTCCTTTGAATTGGGATTGGGACCGGGATATGAAAAATTTGAAGGGTGAACGGATTGGCTCTTGCGTGATTTCTGAGCAACACTCAGTGCCTGGTGATAAAAATAACTCATAACCGATTTTCCATGGTGTTCCCGTATGAAATCGATGACAGTCTCAGGCAGATTGTTTTCTCTGGCAAGGGAGACTCCGAAATATACATGATTAATTATTTTTCTGGAGTACTCTTCCGGGGAGAGATTGATGGTGCTGTCCTCTTTCTTGTTTTCAATGTAGATCGCCGGAGATTCAAGTTTTCCGATATCATGAAAATAACTGCCTACTCTCGCAAGCAGCGCATCGGCGTGAATTTCTTTGCAGGCTGCCTCGGCCATGTTGGCTACCATAATGGAGTGATTATAGGTTCCGGGTGCCTTGAGCAGCATTTCCTTGAATATCGGTGCATTAAGATCCGCAAGTTCAAGAAGCTTGAATCTGGTGGTGAGTTTGAAAAGATATTCGAAAAAGGGGAAAAGTCCCATCGCGATGATCATATTGACAATTCCCGAAACAAGCGCGAGTTCAAAATTGCTGATAAACTGTTCAGAAGGCATTTTTTTCAATAAGGTAATCGCCGCTATGATAATGACATTTGTGAGCCCGATTGCAAAACCGCAAACGAGAAAGTCAATGCGTCTTTCAAGACCTTTCGTTCCGTATATACCGATAAACGAAGAAGCGATGAATATCGACGTGATGGCATAATCTCCGCCGGAGATAATCATTACGTAAAGAAACATATACAAAGAAACTATAAGCGAAAGCCTGATGTTGTAAAGTATGGTTATTATCACCAAAACAGCGGACAGTGGCAGGTATAGCGGAAACAGAAGACCTTTTTCTGAGTAAGCGACCGTTCTTTGCGTGAAATAGGTGTATATGAAAAAAAAGTTAAGAAGCATGAATGTGATGATGAACGCGTTAATGTCGGGAAAGATGCGAGTGTAATTGTCCCGGATAAAATAAGCGATAATCAGGAAAAATACCGCCTGAATGAGAAAAGCGCCAAGAGTGTAGTTGAGGTTGAGCGTACTGGTATAATTGTTCATTACCCTGATGAGATTATACGATTCTGTGGTAATGGAATCCCCCTCTCGCACGATAACCTGATCTTTCTTTAATGTCCCCATAATAGGTTGCAATGAATCGGCAGCGAGATTGATTCGTTTCAGTGTCTCATCGGAATTAAACTGCATGTTCTGAACAAGCATGCTTGAAATGATGGTAAAGACAGCCTTGCGTACATTTTCGGGATAGACTGAATAATGGGTATCGCATATGGTCGGAAGTTTCTTTTGAACCGATTCGAGAGTTTCAATTGATTCAAGTGTGCGGTGTTCTTCTATATATTCTCCGATATCATTGATAGACCGCGCAATTACGGTTGAGTTAGGTATCTGAAGCGTATTTGAATACGGTGTTTCGAGAATGCCCGGGCTATAAACATCGTTGAGTATTCGAACAATTGTCTTTCTCAGTTCGTTGCGGTTTTTTGTTGATACGATAGCGGCGAATACCCGGGTATCGTATTGCATGTATTCGGGAAGCGATTCTTTTAAAATGGTCGATATAACCGACATGTCAGCGCTTTCGGCGATCATGCCGCTTTCGTAAAGTCGATCGATATCGTTGAACAGTGTGTTGATATTCTGAATGTAATCAAGCATTACATAACGGTTCAAATCGAAAAGAAGCGGTTCGTTATCGCGAGCTCTTTTTTTCTCTAGTTGTGTTTCAGTTTCTTTGACATAGGTGATGTCCCATGGAACGCGTATGTGCTTTTTGGCGATATCACCGATCTTGTAACGGTAGGTTTCACCTGTTTTGCTATAGGTGAGCATAACGGAAGCGAGTAAAACCGTTGCGAAAATGATGAGTGATACCGATATTCGTCTTCGAAGCGTTCCCTTGAAGGCAAATGCATGTAGTTTGGCCAGAGCCGGGCGGATCATAACTGCCTTCTAATTATGAGAGGAATACCGGTCGTAGGCATTGATTATCTTCTCAACAATAGGATGCCGGCAGATATCCTCAGCAAGAAATTCGACAAAACCTACCTCTTTTATTGAAGAGAGTATTTTTTTCGCCGCTACAAGACCTGATTGTGACGGCTTGTCGATATCTATTTGCGTGATATCTCCCGATATGACCATCTTAGAGGAGTTTCCAAGGCGCGTCAAAAACATTTTCATTTGCGAAAATGTCGTATTTTGCGCCTCATCGAGTATTACAAAGGCATTATTGAGCGTTCTTCCGCGCATATATGCCAGGGGTGCTATTTCAATAACATTGTTTTCCATCAATGTGCCTATCTTTTCCACGTGAGCCAGATCGAACAGAGCATCGTAGAGCGGACGCAAATAGGGATTGATTTTCGCGACAAAATCTCCGGGGAGAAAACCGAGGCTTTCACCCGCCTCGACTGCCGGACGGGTTAAAACTATACGGCTTACCCTGCCGGCATATAGTTCTTTCAGTGCGGCGGCTACAGCGAGATAGGTCTTCCCTGTTCCGGCCGGGCCGATGCCGAAGACGATGGCTTTTTCCTGTATTTCCGAAAGATAAGCAACCTGGTTGGCAGTGCGGGGAAAAACGCTCTTTTTTGTGTCGGGAATCACGATTTTCAGCCGGGAAAAATCGTTTATCTTCAGCTCTTTTCCCGCTTTCGCCAATGCAGACAGATACTTCAGTTCAAATTTTTCGAATGAATAATCCTGTGCGCGCTCGTGCATATAGTCGGAGACGGCATGCAGCAATTTTTCGGTGCGCAGCGCTGCATCCTCTTCTCCACGGATGAGAACACTGTTACCTCGGGGTATCAGTTCCACGCCCAGTTCATGTGAAATCACTTTCAGGTGTTCGTCGTGGATTCCGCAAATACGGGCGTACAACGACAGATCATCGACGGTAAACAGGATATCAGCCATTTCACTCCACTACTTTTATGCCAAGTTCGACAAGCTGTGACTTATCGACCGCTGAGGGCATATGACTCATGAGACACTGCCCTTTCTGCGTTTTCGGAAAAGCGATAACCTCACGAATCGAATCACGCTTGAGAAGCAGCATTACCGCACGATCGAGTCCGATTGCAAGGCCGCCGTGAGGAGGAGCACCGTACTTCAGCGCTTCAAGCAGGAATGAAAACTTGATTTTCGCCTCTTCTTCGCTGATACCGATGATGGAGAATATTTTTCTCTGAAGTTCCATTGTATTGATACGAATAGAACCGCCGCCGAGCTCACAACCGTTCAAAACGATATCGTATGCCTGCGATTTGATTTCTCCCACATTTTCAGGACTAATCGAATCCAGTTTATCAAGCGAATCCGCAGTAGGTGCTGTAAACGGATGGTGAACGGCATAATAGCGTTTTTCTTCGGGATCATATTCGAAAAGCGGAAAGTCTACCACCCACACAAAATTCAGTTTTTCCTGATCGATGATGCCGAGATCATTCGCTATTTTCAGTCTGAGATTGCCGAGCGTATCGTTTACAATCTTCTTGGTATCGCAGCCGAAAAAGATGATCGAGTTGTCTTTAAGCCCAAGCTGAGTGACGAGCGCTTCTTTTTCATCCTCAGAGAGAAATTTCGCCATACCCCCGTCAAATGCACCATCTCTATAACGGCAGTTCGGAAGACCGCCGGCTCTGAAAATCTTTACCCAGCCGGTATAGTCGTCTATCATCTTGCGGGATATACGATCGCCCTCTTCGACGATGAGCGCCTTGATGACACCACCGCTAACAACTGCCTGTGAAAATACTTTAAATTCGGATTTTTCAAAAATGGAGCTGATCGTTTTCAGCTCAAGACCGAAGCGGGTGTCAGGTGCGTCTTTTCCGAAACGCTCCATCGCTTCGTCGTAGGTGATGCGTTCGAAAGATGAAGGTATCGTTTTGTCGCTTGTTGCGCTGACGAGTTTATTGATCAGACCTTCGATGATCGGAATTATCTCTTCCTGGGATACAAAGGAAAGTTCCATATCGATCTGAGTAAATTCAGGCTGTCTGTCATTTCTCAGATCCTCGTCTCTGAAACATTTGGTGATATTAAAGTAGCGGTCAAAACCTGAGACCATGAGTATCTGTTTGAAAAGCTGCGGAGACTGCGGCAAAGCGTAGAATTCTCCGTGATAAAGCCGTGAGGGCACCAGAAAATCCCGTGCTCCCTCGGGGGTTGATTTATTTAAAATCGGTACTTCCACTTCAATGAAACGATTGTCGGTGAGATAATTACGCGCAGCCTGCATCATCTTGTGACGGGCGATGATTGTCTCCTGCATGAGCGAGCGGCGAAGATCGAGAAAGCGGTATTTTAAGCGTATTTCTTCATTGAGATTATCCCGTGTGTCTATTGAAAACGGCGGCACTTCGGATTCGGCTAGTATTGTGATATCCGATGCAACAACTTCGATGTCACCGTTTTTTATTTCTTTATTAATATTTTCTTCGGTGCGAAGACGGACACTGCCCTTTACACTTATACAATATTCGCTTCGCAAGCTGTCTGCACAGGCAAGTACAGTTTTGTTCCCGTTTTCAGCCACAACCTGAATAAAACCTGATACATCCCTAAGAACGATAAAAATTACGCCGCCATGGTCACGTCGTTTGTCGACCCATCCGAATAATGAAATCTGTTTGCCGGTAAAATCTTTGGAGAGATCGCCGATATAGGTGCGATTAGTGTACATACTCATATCCTTTTATTGCAAATGAAAGGCTTAACACGAATTTTAAGCTGCAGTTTCATACGAAAGGCTGAAGGTTTTGAAATGAAAACACCCGCAGTGCCCGTTAACTGTTCAATAACTTCACTAGCTGTTTTTTTGTCAAACAGAAATCTCCATCAGCGATAATCATTTATGAACATACTTAAAAATAAATTTTTATCATTTATCAAAATAGATTTGTTTCATTATATAATTAAACGATAATGACTGCTCTCATGATTCGACCTGCTTTGATTAAAATCAGTGTCGGGAATATAGCCCGAAAAAATGTATTCATTAATTGTTATTTCAAGCGTTTGGATTTCATTACCTTATCCGGAGAAATTATATGAAGAAGTTGCTCTCATATTTTATCAGCAATCCCCTGATTGCGAACGTCATTACTGTTTTTGTCATCGCTTCCGGTATCATTATGTACGGTTCTATGCAAAAAGAAGCTTACCCGCAGGTTGATGAACCGGGTGTTTCGTTATCGGCAAGTTATCCGGGTGCGAGTCCGGAAGAGGTCGAGCTCAATGTTGCCAAAAAGATGGAAGAAGCCGTCAAGAGCGTTGAGGGAGTAAAAAATTACAATACCGAGTCATTTGAAAACTGGTGCAGCATGTGGGTTTTTTTTGATGATGATACAGATCTTGAAAAAGCGAAAGATGAAATTAGAAGAAATTTAGATGCTATCAGTGATTTTCCCGAAGAGATGGATGAACGCCCGAAAATATACGAATGGGGTTCGAAGTATATGGATTTGATGCGTATCGGTATTTCCGGAGATGTTTCGCACGGCCATCTTAAAAACAGGTTGAAAGAGCTGAAAGAACGTATTGACGATTGTCCCTCGGTGGCGAAATTTGAAGAATGGGGAGTCAGGGAACACGAGATTCACATCAAGGTGAATCTTCAAAAGATGCAGGAATACTATATCACCTTCGATGAGATTATCGCCGCGATAAAAGCGCACAATGTTCAAATAACCGGTGGAACCATCAAAACCTACACGACAGAGAAAAACATCGTAACCCTATCAAAATTTGAAAATCCGCTTGATGTGAAAGATGTCATCATCAGAAGCAATATGAACGGTGACAGGGTTGTGCTTGCCGACATAGCCGAGGTTGTCGATACCTTTGAGGAACAGAAACAGGTTCTCCGCTTTAACGGACAGGACGGCCTTGCCCTTATCGTATACAAGAAAACCGGAGCCGACATAGTTAAAAGTGTCGATGAGATTAAGAAAGTAATTGAAGAGTTCAAAAAGGAGATTAACGATACTGATATTGAAATCTCCATCATTCAGGATAATTCAGAATCGACGAAATCGCGGCTTAACATTGTACAGACAAACGCGATATCCGGTCTTTTTCTTGTGGCGCTTATCCTTTTTCTTTTTCTAAATTTCAAAAATGCACTTTGGACTGTTATCGGCATTCCTTTTGCCATTTGTCTCGGCCTGCTCATTCTCAGTCTGACAGGTATGTCGATCAATTCGGTAAGCCTTCTGGCAATGATTATCGTTCTGGGAATGCTGGTCGATGATGCCATCGTCATAGCCGAAAATGTTCACCGGCACAGGATTATCGACGGAAATTCTCCCGATGTGACGATCAAAGCCGTATCGGAGGTCGGTTTTGCGGTGCTCACTTCAATACTGACAACCATCATAGCTTTTGTACCCCTGCTCATGGTAGAGGGTGTCATCGGCAAGTATCTGATCGATGTTCCGATTGTTATAGCGGTATTGCTGCTAAGTTCGCTTGTCGAAGCGTTTTTTATTTTACCGGGTCATATCACCCATCACCTTACTTTTTTCCAAAAATGTGTTTTCGGTTTTTTTCTCGCCGGTATTTCCGCATTGGGCGCTTTGCTGTTTTTCAAGATGTCGGCACCAATTATCTGGATATCGGTACCGCTTTGCGCAATGGGAGGCGCACTGTTTTTCGCCTTGTTTTACAAAGAGAAAGTTCGAATTTCAGAACGACCTTATGTTATCGCAATGCGCGAGGGATACGGTCGTCTGCTCGATAAAATTCTGCATTTCAGATATCTGGTGATTCCCATATTTATTGTTTTGATCATCAGTGCCGGTTTTCTTGTTTCAAAGATGAAGTTTGAAATGTTTCCTTCTGTAGAAGCGAACATCATTTCGATAAAGGGGGATATCATCGGTAAAAATTCGCTGCAGTATACTTCGGAAAGCATAAAGAAAATCGAAGAGTACATCGGCAGTGCCTATGATGAGAAAACTATCTGTTCATATCTTTCATATATCGGTTCAGGAAGCAATCCCGAACATTTTGAAATGTATCTGTTTCTTACTCCTGAAAAACACAGAACGGTTAAATCAGACGTTCTGATAAATGATCTTCGTACAAAATTTGCCAAGGACAGATTCGAAAATTTAAGTTTCGGTAAATCTGACGGAGGGCCCTCTCTAGATAACACGATAGAAATAAATGTGTACGGAAACAGGGATGAGCTTCGCACAGTCGTTGCCGATCAGGTATATAAAGATATCAGGGCTATGGACGGCGCGCAGGAAGTAAACCGCTCTGATGCGAAGACAAAACAGGAGTTCAAGATTCGACCGAATTATGAGGTTATAGCCAGTAACGGAGTTACCGCCGAGCAGATCGCACGACTTACCCGTGTCGCTTATGAGGGCTATGAGGTGACAGAGCTTCAGACTCCGGAAGAGAATATACCCTACCGACTCTTACTCGAAGACGCCTATCGACGAAAACTTGAAACACTCGGGAAACTGATGATCCGCACCTCTTCACGAAATCTGGAATCAATTGAATCGATGATTACCATTCGAGAAGGTGATGCAATAACATCGATTAAACGCTACAACGGAAACAGAACGACTACGATTTACGCCGACTTTGATTCAACCAAAATAACGTCAAATGAAGTGTACAAGCTTCTTGAAGGCAAGTACAGTGATGTTCCATCAAAATACCCTGGTATAAGGGTACACCTCGGCGGTTCGGCCGAGTACTCCAATCAGGCATTAGATTCATTAAAAAGAACGCTATTGGTTGCCGTCGCAGCCATTTTTGTTTTACTCGTATTTTTGTTCCGATCGGTAACACAGCCTCTGATCGTCATGATTGCCGTCCCCTTCGGATTCATCGGCGTCATATTCGCTTTTTGTATGCCCTTTCATAACATGCCGCTCAGTTTCATGGGGATAATGGGTATGATCGGTCTTTCGGGAGTTGTAGTTAATGACGCGCTTGTTATGGTGGATTATATTAACGGTCTGGCAATAAAAAACAAAAGCGATATTCCCTTACGTACTTTGGTACTTGAGGCGGCAAAGACCCGTCTTCGTCCGATACTACTCACCACCGCTACGACATTTGCAGGTCTATTGCCTACAGCTTATGGCGCCGGCGGCAGTGATCCCTTTATTAGACCGACCGCAATATCCCTGTCATGGGGCCTGGCATTTTCAACGACGATGGTGTTATTGTTTCTTCCGTCATTTTATCTGATTGAGCATGATATCCGCTGTTTTTTCGCAAAACTTATCGCGCCTTTTTCAAAATATGATTTTGAGATGATACATGAGCAAAAAGAGGATCATTCGGCGATCGAAACTGTTTCGTCAGTTGAGAAACCTGCAGTCACAGAACAGACTAAAAAAAGAGGCGGAAGGATACGAACTGCGAAAAAATAATCAGCGGTCGAATAAAGAATCAGTCGATCTGCGGACGATTGTCCCAGAAATCTTCAGGAAACGTGAGGGTATCCCCCCGCCAGGTGATGCCCTTGTCTTTTAATCTATTGATCATTCGGGAGAATGTTTCGGGCACAGTTCCGATTGCACGGGCAATCTCCTGCTTTTGTATTTCGATGCAATACTCTTTGTTTTTCCCATAACGCTCGATGAGATAGGCAAAGAATCTGTCTTCAACAGCGAGGCTGGAGAGAAAAATAATGCGCTGGGTAAGGTGTCTCATTTTTTTGAAAAGTCCCGCAATAAAATGAGCCCTGAAATCGTCACGATCAAGAAGCCGGTGTATAACGGTGACGGAAATTTCGAGAATCACGGCCCCCTCATTTGCCCTCGCGCTCACTGGATAGCTGTCTTTTTCAAACAGCAGTATTTCGGCGAATATCTCTCCGGCAGTGATCGTTTTTATTATCGTTTCACGGGCGTCAATACCGCTTTTGAAAAGTTCAACCTCTCCTTCAAGAACCAGAAAGATTGCACTTCCCTTTTCATCTTCAAGAAACAGAATCTCTCCGGCCGTGCATCTGCGTAATCTGGAATTTTCGCACAAATAATCACAGTCTTTTCCTGAAATACCGGCAAACAGCTCACTTTTTATCACTTTTTCTCTGATCATGATCGTTTTTTATTCGTTACTTGACCATTGTCAATTACAAACTTTTTCATTCGGGCTATTGTATGATTATAAATACGGTATGAACTGTATTATTGGTTCTTTCGCTGTTTTGCAATCTTCAGGTATCGGAGAAAAAGATGAAACGAAATGTTATCAGCATTGACGAAGAAAAATGCAATGGTTGCGGGTTGTGTGTCAGCGGCTGTCCAGAAGGTGCGATACAGCTGATCGATGGCAAGGCGAGACTCGTTGCAGAAAATTATTGTGACGGTTTGGGCGCTTGTATCGGTGAGTGTCCGCTCGGGGCGATTGAAACGAATGAGCGGGATGCGGTGCCCTACGATGAACGTGCCACGATAGAAAACATACTACCGAAAGGTGAAAACACCATACGGGCTCATCTGCGCCATCTTTATTTACATGGTGAGACAGCCTTTTTAAATGAAGCGATTGCCGTGCTTGCTGAAAAAAAGATAGTTGTGCCTGATTATGTTACGGCTGATGCCGTTCAGCCCTGTCCCCTGTCCAGTTCACCTCAGTATCCCGGGAATACTGATCATAAACAGATACAAAAGCATGTTGTCGAAAATGTCTCATTACAAAGCTGGCCGATTCAACTGAAGCTGCTCAGTATGCAGGCTCCTTTTTTTCACAATGCAGATATCGTATTTGCCGCCGATTGTACCGCTTTTGCGTGCAGCACGATACACTTGGATTATCTTAAAAACAGGGTCACGATTATATTTTGTCCGAAACTGGATCAGAACACAGAGGAGTATGTGGAAAAAATTTCGCAAATTCTTACGTATAACAAAATACGTTCAATAGAGGTACTCAGAATGGAAGTGCCCTGCTGTGGGGGAACGACCTATATCGTGAAGGAAGCCCTCGCCCGTTCGGGAAAGAATTATCATATAAAGGAAACAGTCATTCATCGTGATGGCAGCGTCATTGAGTAAATGAGATGTTCCGGAATAAAAATAGAAGCCAGTGTCGTTGAAATGTCTGAAACTTCCTGTATATTACGGAAATGATCGCTTTCACATTTTAATACCGCAGTGCTTTTTGTCTCATCTATAAAAAATAATATGAACAATACGGAGGTACCAATGTTTTGTTTTCAATGTCAGGAAACCGCTAAAAACAGCGGTTGTACTATCGCCGGGGTCTGTGGAAAGCAGGGAAGAATTGCCGATCTTCAGGATATTCTGATTTATAATCTGAAAGGGCTTTCCGAGATTATTGTAAAGGGAGGGGGGATAGCGAAAGCCGAAAAAAATATCGGTAATCTATTCACCGAATCGCTCTTTATGACGATTACTAACGCAAATTTTGACGGTGATGCTTTTAAGAAAAAGATCATTGAAGTTTGTGAAAAAAAAGAATCTGTCGCAGCGGCTCTGTCTGTATCAATGTCAGATCTCTCTGCCGCGGCCTCGTGGAAACCGGCAAACGAGAATGATTTGGATGTTCCTTTGGCGGAAGCTTCGGTGCTGGTATGCACAGACGAGAATATCCGTTCATTGCGAGAGATGATTATTTACGGCCTCAAGGGAATTAGCGCCTATACACACCATGCGGCTATGTTGAATTTTGAGAACGATGAAATTTATGAGTTCATCGTGCAAACCCTTGCAACACTTCTCGTTGAGTCTTCGGTTGATGCGCTTGTTACTCTTACGCTGAAAACCGGAGAATGTGCGGTGAAAGCAATGGAATTGCTTGATCGTGCAAACACGAGACGTTTTGGTAACCCTGAGATAACCAATGTGAAAACGGGTGTTCGAAATAATCCGGCTATTCTGGTTTCAGGACATGACCTGCGTGATCTTCAGGAGCTTCTTGAGCAGACCAGGGACAGCGGAGTTGACGTCTATACGCATAGCGAGATGTTACCGGCACACTACTATCCAGAACTGAAAAAATATCCGCAACTGGCTGGTAACTACGGTTCCGCCTGGTGGAAGCAGAACGAGGAATTTGCCTCTTTTAACGGTGCCATACTAATGACCACCAACTGTATCATTCCGGTGAAAGAACCGTATAAAAACCGGATTTTTACCACAGGCGCGGTCGGTTACGAAGGTGTTCCTCATATTGCTGACAGAGTAAATGATCAGCCGAAAGATTTCAGTGCGGTGATAGCCTGTGCAAAGAAATTGCCTGCACCGACGATGATAGACGATATGACAATTGTCGGAGGTTTCGCGCATCATCAGGTACTTGCACTTGCCGATAAGGTTGTAGCTGCGGTAAAAGACGGATCAATCAAAAAATTTGTTGTCATGGCAGGATGTGACGGCAGACATAAGAGCCGCGAGTATTTTACCGAGTTGGCGAAGAGTCTGCCCAAAGACACGATCATTTTGACTGCAGGTTGCGCAAAATACCGATATATCAAACTCGGACTCGGCGATATCGGGGGGATTCCGCGTGTACTGGACGCTGGTCAGTGTAACGACTCATATTCTCTGGCAAAGATAGCCCTTGCGCTTAAAGATGTATTCAATGCGGCATCAGTTAACGATCTGCCGATAGACTTTGCCATTGCCTGGTATGAGCAAAAAGCGGTTGCCGTGTTACTTGCTCTGCTTTTTCTCGGATTCAAATCCATACGTTTGGGGCCGACACTACCGGGATTTATTTCACCTGCGGTGGCAGATGTGCTCGTAAAAAATTTTGATATCAAGGTAACATCAGACCTTGCGTCCGATCTTGCCGCAATTGTCGGATAAAACATTCTGGTGAAAAATTCGAGCTTCTTAATTGTAAAAAGCGTGTTACATAACACGCTTTTTCAATCTTCAATGCCGTTTTCCATACGCTTTTCCAGAATTTTTTTTATCACAGAATTCTGATTCTTGATGATTTTTGAACCCCTTGTGATTTTACACAGACTAATGTGATGTTCTGTCGCGATATGACGCTGGGTAACTCCCTGAAGTAATTTTCGCACCAGCGTTATGCGCAGTGAAAGAGCCTCAAGTTCTGAATTGGTCAACACCTCATCAAGTAGAGTTGACATCTCTTCAACTGTAGAAACTTCAAGAAACAGTGATGCAATAATATCACGGCGGGATTTTTCCACGGGTATCACTCCAGCAAGTGGCAGCATGAGAATACAATCAAACTCGAATTGCGCTGCATAACAG
>JAEWVL010000039.1 GCA_023396665.1 Spirochaetota bacterium | reverse complement strand
ATGATGCTATTGACAAATTTCTCTTCCGTACAGATACTTACCCCGAACAGCAGATTCTGGTAATGCTCGACGAGATATCCCTATTTTATTCGAAAAACGGGTACTGACGATGATAGATCTTCACAATCACACCTATTTATGCGGCCATGCGAGCGGGACTCCAGCCGAATACGCACAACAGGCCGTTGAAAGAAACATCGCCATATTCGGTTTTTCCGATCATGCCCCGCTGCCCGAACATCTGCGAAAAGAGGTCACGATGGCCGCCGAAGAGACCGAGCACTACATCAAAATGATCGAAGAACTGCGTGAGGTAATGCAGGACTTTATTGATATTCGTATTGGTTTCGAGGTGGATTACCCTTTTTTCGATACCTTTAATCATAAATATTTCAGCGACAGCAGACTGGATTATCTGATCGGATCCTGTCATCTGATCGACGAATTGCCTGTAGACTTCGAACTGAATCTCAAGGCATATGAGCTGTATGGTATTGACGGAGTCTACCGGAGATATTACGAGAATATTCTTTCGCTCGCACAAAGCGGCCGTGTAAATATTATCGGCCATCTTGATCTGCCGAAAAAGTTCGGATATTTCCCCGAGAAAGATTTTCTGCCGACAGTTGAACAGATTGCGAGAGCCGCGTCAAAATCAGACACGGCTATTGAAGTCAACACGGCTGGACTGCGCAAACCCGTTAGGGAAATGTATCCCTCCGCAGAGATACTTGAGATATTACGCGACGAGAACACGCTCATTACGCTCGGTTCTGATTCACATGCGCCGAAAGAAGCCGGAATGGATATAGATTACGCCTGCGCAATGCTTAAAAATATGAATATCAAATCGCTTGTTGCGTTCAAAAAAAGAATTATCGAGGAGATTCGTTTATGATGCATCTGGAATTTACAAAAAAGGATTCGAATCTGCTTTTCGTCGACGATCCCGTAAATATGACTCATATCGCCGTCGCCGCAAAAAACTGTAACACAGTTTTTTACGGCGCAACACATGAGAAAATCCGGCGCGGTGAAAAATGGGTTGTCCACTTTCAGTCCGGAGTTTCGCCGGATAAAATCTATTTTCTCAACCAGGTACATGAAGACGATGTCTTTTTTGCAGACACTCCGATCGACCCCACGGCACTTGCGGTTGCCGATGCGGATGCGCTGATTAGCACACAAAAAGGATCAGCTCTTGTCATACGAACAGCCGATTGTTATGCGATCATGCTCTCCGCACCCGGCGCTATCGCGGCGATTCATTCCGGATGGCGCGGTACAAGCAAAAATATTTGCGGCAAGACGATTGCTTTACTTGCCGAACGCTGCGACTGCAAACCCTCTCTGATACGGGCATATATCATGCCGGGAATCGGCGTGGAGTCCTACGAAGTAAAAGAGGATGTCGCCTCGCATTTTCCGTCGCACACCGTTTCCAGAGAAGGGAAACTGTATCTCGATTTGAAATCGGCGATTGTTGAACAACTCAACTCGGCCGGTCTTGTGCGTAATAATATTTTTGCAACGTATTTCGACACCTACGCATTTAACGATATGTTTTTCTCTCACCGCAGGGGCGACGATGGCAGAAATCTGAACTATATCGTATTGCGCTGAAAGCTATGGCTTTTCATAAAATTTTCAGGAAGTCTCATAATTTCAGGAGTTACATCGATGTACTACAATCAACATGTATCCAGCTTATTCAAGCGTACCCGGAAAAGAGCAATTACGCTTATCTGCGCTTTGTTCTTTTCCGCTATCTTCATTTGTGCCCCCTCTCTGCAGGCGGCACCCTACAATAATGCTGCCGCCCTGCGCCTTGAGGCCGGAAAAGACGGCAATTCGGGATTCACTTTCAAGCATTTCTTTTTTGATCCGATAGCACTCGAGGTGATGCTGCTCTCAGACATGAAAGAAGGCGTTGAGCTGAGCGGACTATGCGAGTACCAGTCGCCGATTCCCGGACTTTCAAAAGAGTTTTACTGGTTTGCCGGGGCCGGGCTTCATGCGGGATCCTGGGGTGAAAAAGACCAGTTCGTCGCCGGCGTTGACGCTGTCATCGGTATCGAATATGTTTTACCCGATCTTCCAATGGCAATCGGCGTGGACTGGCATCCTGTTGCTAATTTTATCAGCGAAAAAGAACAGAAAATCTGGCCGATTAAATTCGGTGTCTCATTGCGTTACTGTTTTTAGTATATCGCCCGGGCGGCACCGGCTCCATCCAAAGAGCCGGTGCACAGACATGTATGATCGCAGAATCGATAAGGGTTTATCGACCATATTAATTTAACTACTTTTATCCGCCAACTCTGACTTTCTGAATATACTTTTCTTACGATAATCCATTGTTCGTAATATTTCGTTTTGTCGGTTTTCCCTTTCTTTTCTTTTTGATTCTCTCTGTATTTTACAGGTGAACACTTTTTTGACTGCAAATCCGCACGATTATGCTTTTTTTTTCCTATTTTGCCGAAAGGTTCTAAATATTTATTGAATTTTTTCCTCTAGCACTATACTCTACACGGGTTGGTAGCTCATGTTTTCTTTCTAAAATAAAATACTCTGGACTCGGGGAAAAACGTTTTCACTCTTGCGACCTTGCATAATATGAACCCCCGGTCCCTATTGGTATTCCTATGGCAAAAATAAGCAAGTGGCGCGTATTTCAACGGGTGAACAAAACGACGGTTATTCCCGTTCAATTGAAGATCATCATCATTTTTGTTCTGTTCATTCTCGTTTCAAACCTCACCTCAAACTATATAAACCTGATGCAAAACAGGAACACCCAGATTCGTCTGATGAAGATGCTTCTGGCAAAAGACCTGAAAGACATTTTCGGTTTTGCCAACACTCAGTACGAAATTTTTCAGTTTACCAAAGACCAAAACGGATCGTTCATTAATATCGCCAACAAGGCGGCATACGAACTAAAGACAAATAAGGCCTCGCTGATCGTCGTTAGCCCGAAAAACGAAATTCTCTGTTCATCGCAGGTTCTCATCTCCGAACCGCCGGCCGACGCGCTCGATGAGACCCCTGTCGGGGCGAAAGAAGAGAAGACCTGGACTTCTTTTGACGAGAAAGCCCTCACAGAGATGAACCGCAGACTTACCGATAACGAAGAACAGGGTTTTATCTCTCTCGAGTATAACGATGACGAGTATTTCGGCATTTACAAATACAGCAAGAAATGGGACGCCTACTTCGTAAGGGCCGAAGAATATCGTGAGTTTACCCGAGAATCCCGTGAAACCTTCAAACTTGTTACAATCATCATACTGGGCATCACCATCCTTCTCACCATCGTGGGCATTTTTGCGATGCGCTATCTGTTACGATACATCAAAGTCATCACCAATGCGATTATGAAGATGGTAAAGAACTCACAGCTTGAACTTATCCCCCTGCAGAAAGCACCGAACGATGATATCACCTATCTCGGTATGGCCTTTAACTCGCTTGCCGGCACCATCGACACTCTGCTCACCATATTCAAAAAATTTACCAATCAGGATATAGCGTACAAGGCATATAAGGAAAGGGATATACGGCTCGAGGGAACCCAGAAAGAGCTCGCCATTCTTTTTTCCGATATCAAGGGCTTCACCACCATTACCGAGACGCTTGGAACCGATATTATCAAGCTCATCAACCTGCATTATGACCGTGCCATACGGGAGATCGTTCGTTACGACGGCACGATCGGCTCTATTATCGGTGACGCGCTTCTGGCGATGTTCGGAACCATGAGTGATATATCCACCCGTAACAAATCACTTTCTGCCATTGAAGCCGCATACGAGATACATGCGGTTGCAGAAGCGCTGCGGCTTGAAATGACGAAAAAGAAAGAGCATATCGTTCGCATCAAAGGCGGTCTGACCGCCCAGGAAGAGAAGGTTTACCAGGCGGTGCTCATACAGGTTGGCGTGGGGATAGACGGAGGGCAGGTCTTTTACGGCAACATCGGATCCTATGTGCGCATGACTAACACGGTAATCGGAGACAACGTTAACTCCGCATCACGACTCGAAGGACTTACCCGCGAATATAAGGTTCCGGTTATCTGTTCGGATTATATTAAGGACGATATCGAAAAGAATGTACCGGATCACGGAATAACTTTTGCCGAACTTGATCTTGTACAGGTTAAGGGAAAGACCGAAGGAAAGCGTGTTTACTGGCCAATTCCCGAGGTGTATATGACACGGCAGCTCCAATCGGAGATTACTCGTTTCGGCCGGGCTCTCAAGGATTATTATAACGGAAAGTGGTCTTCGGCTTATTCTGAATTCTGTAAAATAAATCTTCCTGTTGCGGAAATTTTCAGAGACCGCACCGCAGGCAAGAAAGCTCCTGCAAACTGGAAAGGCATATGGACAATGAAAACAAAATAACACGAAAAAATCGTGTCGATGAAGCCTCTGCAGAATTGATTGAAAATTCCAAGGCTGAGTTTCTTCCGAAAGAGTTTCAGGATCCCGAAGCTCGTATGGATGTGTATTCTCTCGAAGAGGAGTATGCAAAATCGCGTCGCAACAAAAGCACGATAGTGTATACGATCGTCGCCGGTTTTCTGGGTGCAGTTATCGCGGGCTCGATCGCCTACACAATCTACATTCAGAATATCGGCAAGAACATCACGATCGACATCAGCGATTTCGAAGACGTCAAGCTTCTCGAGCTGATAACGCAAACCCGTCAGGGCGAAGCCAAGATCGCCGATATGCGGCAAGAGCTTTTCGAACTGAAAACAAGTCTTGAAGACGAGATCGACCGGATCAGACAGGAATTCTCAGGATTAAAAGATGCCGTTTTGGCAAAAGAAATCTCCGAAGAGGAAAGACGTACACAGCTGCGGGATATCAACGCACGGCAGAGCGAGCGTATAAACGCCGTTCAGCGCAGATACGAAGCCAGAATCGGAGAGAAAGAGAAAACGATCGCCTCTTTGGAAGACGAAGTAGCCGAAACAAAAAGAAAACTCGGCCCCCAGGGTCAGCTCACACAATCTGTTCTCGGAAGTAACGATGAACTCTATAATCTTCAAAACGACAAAATAAGGGATTATTATACAAAGCGCATCGATACGATCAACACGAGGCATCAGCAGGAAATTGACCGTCTCATTGAATTGTATAACCCCAAATTCACAGAATCACAGCTCAACCAGATAATCGCGCGTTCTGTTCGCGATTATCGCATGCCCTCAAGAATGCTCGACGGTGTCGATAACGATCTGAAACGTGAAAATGCCGCAAGCGACCAGGAAATTTCACTTATACGCAAGAACACAAGCGAACAACAGCTTCTTCTCAATCGTTTGCAGAGAATACCCTATAAAAACTCAATTCCCCGTTCGATACTGCATATCGAATCGCTGTCCAAATCTTCTGCGCTGACCTATGATGAGATTGTTCGCGATCTGGTCAGGGAGATTCGCAAGAAAAATGAGACGATCGCCTCATATACCTATGCACTCGATAATTACATACGCAACGAAAGTGAGAGCGGCTTCGTTCTTGATGCGCGCAATCCTTCACGCATCGCGCTCTATGTGAATCGCAACTATCCCGTAAAGGACGGCGACATCGCCTACGTATTCAGAAGCGATGACGAGATGATAGGGTCAATTCGGGTTCAGATTCTGGAAAGGCGGTATTACGGTGTTCCCGTTCAGATTAATGCGGGAAAATCAATAATGCCTTTTGACAAAATAATGCTTCAGGTGGTAAGGGAGCGGTGATGAAAAAGAAAATTTTGGTGTTCGCATTTATTATACTTTCGTTCTTTCCACTGTCAACATTTGCGGCTGTTGACTGGAACACTCTCGGTTACGAGATTGTCGCCAAAGGTGAGGAAAACGATATCGTTTTGCAGAAAGGAAGCTGGCGTTTTCTTCTTGTGAACGAAAGCGAGGTCACTCAGCAGCATGCCGAAGCTATCGGCAAAATGAACGAATTATTCGCTTCATGGACTTTCATAAAAGTGAGAAATCTCAAGTATGTCATTACCCCGACATCAATCGACGTGTTTGTCATTCCCCGTTCATTTGACTATAACGGCAAATCGTATATGGACAACGTCGGTGCCGGACTTCAGTTTATCTATTCCGAAGAGGCAATGCGTTACAGTTTCCGAATCAAACGCGGCGATATGTTTTTAAAGATTAGCGGTGTTTACATCGAAGAAGAGGTTCTCACAAAAAAAATCGAAGAGGCTATCGCTGACCCCAGAACTTTTATACAACGACGTGATGCCGATTATCTTCTTAACAAGGTGGAACGCCTCGAAGAGAAAATGGATACCATAGCCGCTGACAACATAAGAGTCAGAAACGAGGTGCGTCAGCTTTCTACAACGGTCAATCAAACGGCAAACGCAACGATAAAAACACGAAACGCTGTCGTCGCGTATAATAACAACCGGCTGTTTTACGGCGCCAAACCCATTCCGCAGGAAAAGATTATCAAAATTTTGCAGATGCGCAAAAACAATCCTTCGGCATCGATTGATGATCTTATGAAAAAATTCAACGAAATTGATTACAAGGTTACCAGGAAAGAAGTTGAGATCGTATTGCAGGCCTACAACAATGAGTTCAAAAAAGAGTGACCTTACCGTTAAGATACGCGTGACACCTCGTTCCTCAAGGAACGAGGTGCGCTTCGAGGGAGAACAGCTGAAAGTATTTATTCATACGATTCCCGAAGACGGCAAGGCAAACAGGGAATGTATCTCTCTGTTGTCAGATTTTTTTTCTGTACCCAAAAGCGATGTTTCTATTGACAGAGGACTCAAGAGTCGCGACAAGACTGTTACAATCAGAAACGTCTCGGCTGAAAAAAGGGCGGTTCTTGTCAATAGCGGCATATCTGTCACAGTCTGACCTTTTGCCTGCAGCAGTTCTGTTTCCGGCATCGTTTCTCCACTTACACTAAACAGGTTATTATGATCCGTACATTCCCTTTTTACATGCTTCTCACTTTACTCACCTGTGCCTGCTCCCACAACGCACTTCGCCATGAGTCAATTGAGAACAACACAATAAGAGTATTTGTTATCTATGATCTTTCCCTGCTTTCAAAAGAGGAGATGGATGATGATCTTATAGAAAAAAAACTTCACACTCTCGCAACAATCAGAGCCGAAGAGCTTCTTCAGGCTAAAGCGTTTTCACTTGGCATTACACAATTATCATGTGAAGCCTATTTAGCTTCAATAAAAGAGTCTTTACAAACGAAAAAGATTTACGATTCACAAACGGGTGATACAATTACCGCCGGTTTCGACATATATTTTCCCGGACTGCTGAATTTTCTGACAGAGCAAGCCCCGGCTTCAGCGGATAACGACAATGCCGCAGATACTACGGTACATTCTATCCCATTACAAGCCGAAGACAAAGGATCTACTGATTAATAAACAGGGAAATTTCTTCTATGTTCGAATCATCAGCACAATATAGTATTGTAGAAACAGAAGACGGATCAAAAACAGTCGTATCCCCCCTTTTTGATGAGGCAATGCACTCGACTGAAGGCGCTGTGTTTGAATCATTGAACCGGCATGTTATGTCCGCGCTATCACATGTGGGAGATGTTGATGGTGTTTTTCTCGACATTTGCTTCGGACTCGGCTATAATTCGATGGCGCTTATCAGGCAAATGAGAAATACCCCTCGTACACTGCATATATTCGCTTCCGAATACGATCAGGGGCTCTCGGAAATAGTTCAGGGAATGGATGCACCCGACGGGTTCCATGACGAATTCGAAATCATCAAGCTCGTTTACCGTAACGGCAGTTATCAAGATCACAAGACACGTATAGATTTTTTCGGTGGTGATGCCCGAATGCTTGTCAAGAATCTGGCTAATACTAAAACGACTGTAAATGCGATTTTTCACGATCCTCATTCACCAGCAAAAAACTGCGAGCTGTGGACGAAAGAAATTTTTATTTTAATGAGAAGGATCATGGCTGAACGCTCGGTTCTGACCACCTACTCATCGGCTCTTCAGGTTCGGCGGGCAATGATCGAAGCTGGTCTTTTTATCTCGACGTACAAAGGTAATTTGAAAAAAGAGGGGACCCTCGCTTTCAAAACGCAGCGTGATATCTGCATTCCGGAGAAAGAGATTCAGAGTATATTTGATGATCCGAAATCGACACCGTTCAGAGACGATCTTGCACTTTCTCTGCCGAGAGATCGCATACGTGAGAACAGAAAAATGATTATACGTGAAATAAAGGAAAATCGCAGAAACAACTGTACCGGTAAAATCTGATATACGACAAAATTTATTGATTATTTCAAGTTAAACAAAATCGTTTTTTTCCCCGTCAGTATCGTCTTCTTCAACATCGCCTTGTCTTTCGGATTCCTGATCTATTGAAGAATCCTGATTTGAAAGTGCCGTGGTCCCTGGTTCCATAACAGGAGCCGCCGCCTCATTTTGGTTCTTCTGTTTTAATTTCTGCTCAGGGGCGAGATCTCCACCGGGTGAAAGCCGGTAGATGAAAGCTGATGCAAAATCGATAGTCATATTGATGGCCTGAAATATTTTCTTGTTCTGAAGTTTCTTTGTTCCCTCGATAAAATCGAACTCTATCTCATCCTGCGGATTAACCACGACTTTCTGATCATTTTCCATGTCCTGGTTCAACTCCGCAAAAAGATCCGCCAGATCGCTCATAAACTGGCGAACCAGACTTCGGGTGTTTTTTGCGGCAACAGATTTCTCTTTCTCAAGTTCGGTGATGCGCTTGCTGTAATTCATATACTGCTGCTGAGAAACGGGCTTGTCCTCTCTCACTTTTTCAAGTATTTCAACCAGAGAAAAATAATCTTCATAACTCTTGTCGCAGTTTCTGATTGTATTGAATAAAACCTGCAACTTCTCCCGGTGAGAGTTTCTGGCATCATGCCAGTCTATTGCTGTATTGATTTTAATTTTATTGGTGGCAAGAAGAACCGAATACTCTTCATCAAATTCACGAAAAACGATATAGGATCTGATAATCGGATCTGAGACATATTGTTTTACAAGAACTGGCTCTTTAAAAAACTTTTTGGCAAGAGACTTTCTGTCTATCTGTGAATGAAGTGCGAGACCCCGTTTAACCTCTTCAGATATTTTCGGCGCCGTTTTCTTTCTCAGCTCTTCTCTCGCCCGTTCGCTCTCCTCTTCATCAGGAGATTCATCTCTTAGTGTTCTGATACCAAGTATTCCGTCAAGTTTGCCCGGAGCATTAGCAATTCTGTTTCCGGGGCGCAAATCGTCGGGCATGCCGAGAATCGATTCAATCTCGGCGGTGTCAAACAAGGGAAGAACCTGGGAATTGTACAGACACACAAGCCAATACAGTCGTGGAAAAAGCCTGTTGAATATCACATATATGCTGTTACGCAGCCTTTTCCTGTTCTGCTGATAAACCCCGGCATACTCTTTGTTCAGCTTTGCGGCGATTTCCATTGCCTTGTCAAAAGACGAAAAGAGCATCTCCTGATAATTGTTAAGGTGAAGCATCTTTTCAAAGAAATACGAAACAGCGGTCGCAACATCAAGCGGATAAAAAACTTTCTCCCGAAATGCGATATATTCATCCAACAGTGAAGAGCTCATGTCGCTGTCATAAATCGAAGCTCCCATTTCAATCAATTCGAAATGCATGGGACTTATCTTATCCAGCGAATTGACAATTTTCAATGGAACATCGGCCGAAGTTCCCTTGAAAACACGAATATAGGTGCTCTGCAGCTCCATTATCGCCGTCTTATATTCGTTCAGAAAATGCTCAAAAAATCTGTTTCGCATTACCGATGCCGACAAATCGGTGACACCAAGAGAAAACAGGGCAAACCTTATTCGCAATAAATCGAAAAACCGGCGCAGAGGATTGCCTGAAACTGTTTTCTTCTGTCTGACGGTATTTCCCGCAGAACGGGTTTTCGTTGAGCTCTTTCTTTTTTGTGTTTTACTCGAGAGTTTCTCGCGATGAGAATCGAGCTGTTTTCTAATCTCCATCTGCTTTTGGCGGTCGAAGGTCACGTTCTTTTTACGATGATCGTTTACAACCTGCCCGCCGTGATCGATAAATTTCCGCATCAACTCCTTGCGGTCAAGATCGGTCAACTCGTTCGCTCTTATATTCTGCCTGGTTTTATCGAAATCGGAGATTGACATTGTGTTCTATTCTTTTCCGCTGGTTTCGTTATTATCGTTATTATCGTTATTATCGTTTTTTTCAATGATTTCGTTCAGTCTTGCGCTCAATTCATCTATCTGCGCCTTCAGTTCATTTATCTCTTCTTTCGAAGAGCCTTTCAGTTTGTTGATAAACTCCGAAACACCCGTTTTGGCGTTCGATAGTTCCTGAGACACCTTCTTCTGAAATTCTTCCTTGCCCTGTTTCAGCTTGTCTTCAATCTCTTTGTAATCCGTCTCTTTTTTCGCCTTTATATCGGCGATCTTTTTTTCCACTTCTTCTCCCGCTGAATAGAAAAAAACACCAAGGTCTTTAAATAGATTAGCCATCTGTTCCTCCTGTAAAGATTATGTTTCCCGGGTACCGATAATCCTGATCCGGCTTAGTGATGCTGCTGCAGCACAGAGCTTCTCATGCCGATTCATCAGACGATAAAACCCTTATGTCCGTTACAAGTAAACCCAGCCGCAAAACTGATTGCTAAGAATAACAAGCGGCACCATTAAATTCAATCATTAATTGAACTGTAAGGGCAAACTGCTGTAATTAAAGGCAAATTCTCAAAAGGGGCGGGGGGATACTTGTCCGGCAACTGCAAAAACCGGTCTTCTTTACTTAAGTCGGGACTGTTTCAGAAGAAACCGGTTTGCCGTTTGCTGCTAATTCAGGCATTATTAAGGTAATCATAAATAGCCATGGCTGCATTTGCACCGTCAGCGGCAGCTGTCACAATCTGCCTGCGCGAACTGGTCCTGATGTCACCGGCCGCATAAAGACCCGAAACAGACGTTTTCATCGACTCGTCAACGATAACTTCGCCCCATTCGTTTTTCACTTCGCCCGGCTCCATATCTGTCACCGGAACATAGCCGATAAAAACAAATACTCCATCTAGATCCAGAGTTGTCTGTTTCTTTGAAATTTTGTTTTCAATAACAAGCGCATTGACTTTCTTGTCTCCGCGTATTTCAAGGGGAATGGAATCATACAGAATCTCTATCTTCGGATGATTGATCACCCGATTCTGCAGTATTTTGCTTCCTCTGAACTGATCACGACGGTGCACCAGATAGAGCTTGTCGACAAACCTGGTCAGAAAACTGGCATCTTCAAGTGCCGTATCCCCCCCGCCGATGACCGCAACCTTTTTTCCTCTGAAAAACGCAGCGTCACAGGTGGCGCAGTAAGAAACCCCTTTACCCGCAAACTCTTTTTCTCCGGGTATATCAAGCTTTTTGTAGCGTGATCCGGTAGCGACGATAAGCGATTTACTTTCCACAACGCTGTCGTCAGCACAACGGCAAAGAAAATGGTTGTCACTTTTTTCGATCGTTATCACTTCCCGGTTCTCAATCTGTGCACCCAATCGTTTCACCTGGTTCTCCATTGCACTAACCAGTTCGGCACCCATGACAGGTTCCGCAAATCCGGGATAGTTCTCAACTTCATAGGTGTTTATGATCTGCCCGCCAGGGGCAAATTTCTCCAGTATTACGATATCCATTCCGGCTCTGAGCGCGTAAATCGCCGCACTCATACCGGCAGGCCCCGCACCAATAATACACAGATCTTTCATGAATATCCTCCTCTCAGCACTTGCTACTAACTATCGGGATTTTCTATTATGGTCATCTCTGATATGGTGTGCCCCCTCAACAACTTTTTTATAAAAGTAAGCTTTTTTGTGAGCATAGTACAGAGATGAGAATATCATCGACGATCA
>JAEWVL010000044.1 GCA_023396665.1 Spirochaetota bacterium | reverse complement strand
GCGTCACCCGTAATTATCACATTCTCGTCATTCGAACGTGATGCGTTTCTGGTAAAATTATAGGACCCGCTCACTACCGTCTCCTCGTCGATAATGATCAGCTTGTGGTGCATGTTATGCGGATTGTTATCGGATCGCACCGCTACGCCGGCACTTTTGAGCCGTCCGAACTGAGAATGCGGCGATTGCGTCCCCTTCTTTTCAAACACTCCCCTGACCAGGACCCCCTTTTTCGCCGCCGCAATCATCGCCTCTCCGATTTGCTGCGATGTAAAAGAAAATGCGAGAAAGTGAACCGAATTTCGCGCCTTTGCTATACGGTCGCAGAGTATACGTTCAATATCGTCTTCCGGAGAGAAGTATACGTTTACCGGAACGGCGCCCGCTCTGAAATAATAATCTGAAGCATCTTTCTTTCTCGACTCTGTTTTTCGCTGAAATATCCTGTCGTCATACATTTCATTGAACTCGAGCGTATAGATGGAAGCGCATTCCTTCGAACGCAGCAGGAGCAGATTGTTATCATTTTTATGAAATCCGTTATCGGTAAAATTAAGCGACCCCGTAAAAACCAGCAAAGAATCGACGATCACAAATTTGTTATGCATCAAACCGCTTTTTTCGTCAGAAATGACCTTGATGCCGCTCTTCTCAAGCAGTGCGATACTTTCACGTTTCATATTTGAATTGTCGGTAACGAGTCGAACATCCACGCCACGACCTTTTGCCGCAACAAGCGATGCCGCTACGCGCCCCGAATTGAGATCATACAGCGCAGCATATATACTTTTCTGCGCAGATGCAAACACCTCAAGTACCAGCTCCTCAGCCTCCTGCACTTGCGCATCCGGTGCGGTAAAACAGAGTGTATACCACCGCTCATCCGATACCGGCGATGCATTCAGACAGAAAAAGAAAAGAAGGCTAAGAAGAAACAGTTTCCTTTTTTTCATATAGAAGGTTTTCATAATCCGTATACTCAACATGCAAATTTTTATCATCGGTCATACTTCTTGCCTTCGCAAGAAGGGTCATAACCGATGACCACTCCGCAAGAGTTTGTATTTCTTCAATTCTCGCTTCAACGTCCGTACGGGTATTTCTCAAAAGAGCCGAATAGAGGGCGAACTCCTTCTGCAAATCCTCCAGTCGGGAACGGTTTTTTTCGGGATTGGGATAAACCCCGTTATTCAGCAGCGCCGTTATGTATATACGGATAAATTCCGCGTCATCAGCGCTTATATCGGTATCAAGCAGAATCTGTTTGACCTTGATCAGTTGAAATTCCCGAAGATTCACCATTGCGACATAGACGGGGTTTGACGAGTAAAGATTGAGCGAAACGGCACTCTCATCATCTTCATCCCGGGAGGTTTTTTCCCGTGAAACGAGATCCGATTCCGCACTCTCAATACGGATTATTTTTCCGCCGCTGTAACGGTTTTCAAGCAGGGGATACTCCTCATCGCTTATCGACGAATCAACCAGTACATAGTCAGGTTTTATTCCCTCTTCTATCAGTGAAACGAAATTGAGCAGGGTTCTGGCGGTAAACACGCGTACCGGTATGAGGTCAATCGACTCTTCCGTCTCAATGAGATGATAATGAAGATCTTTCTGCCCCGCCACATAATATGGTATTAAAATGTGTCCCTTTGCCACCTTCATGAGATTATAGATGCCCGAAAAACGCTGCTTATAGATGAAGGCTGTTCCTACAAACATGACTACCGGAGTACGGTGAACGGAATTCAATCCGTTCGCATCGGCATAAACCGTCCCCCCCTTGCGGTTGAAAACGAGAAAAGTGTCATTCGGCTTGATCTTGAGGATGTAGCCTTTCGGGGTTTTTTCTTCCAGAATTCCGTTCATTACCACTCCCTTATAGTCAGCCGCAAAACATTTGACAATAATTTTTTCTCTTCGTTAATAGTCCTTTACAACACTTGTTAACGCAGTGTATTTGTGAAGTGATGGAGCGGCATAAAACCTCTCCGTAACACTTCCCCGGGGGAAGTAAGCCCGCTTTTGCGGCTTCCCTGGCCCATTTATGCGGGCTACCCCCATATTTTCAACCCGAAACCGGAGAAACAGATGATTAATATCGCCCAACGAAGGATATACGAGTGTGAAATTGCGGACGCATCTTCGCAGCTGAACGATACGACCGCGGCACAGAACCTGGTCACGGAAAACGGACATTGGTCTTCCGCAAAGGTTACACAGAGCCGAAATGACCATATCATTCTCGATTTTAGTAAAGTTGTATGCGCAAATTTCATTCAAATGCTGCCCGCTCCCCACGGTACTGAAAATTTCCCCCTTTCATTTCGCATTGAAATTTCTGACGACAAAATCGCATGGAAAGTGATTTATACCGAAAACAACTTTGTGCTAAACGACAACAATCTGACGGTGCATATGCCGCCGACAAGCTTTCGTTTTCTCAAACTGTTCATCACCCATCATGCGAAGAAAGATACTTACTATTTCTCCGAACTCGGCCGTCTGTGCGCGGGTGTTTCAGGCGTGGCTTCGCTGAGCGCCTCATCCGAATCAGGAGAGCAGCATCGTGCCTTATGTTTGCTTGACAACTACCCGAACACCAATTGGGAATCCCGTCCCGCAGAAACCACACAGCGCGAAGAATTAACCGTCGATATCGGCTACATCACCAATATATCACGCATATCGCTTACGTCTCCGGCACTTGACGCCTCGGCTTTTCCGCGCAATTTCCACATTGCCGCTTCAAGTGAAAACCGCATATGGACGACAATCATTGATCAGAAAAATTTTATCGCGGAAAAATCATGCGACTACCACTTCAGTTTTCATGCCATGCCGGCCCGCTTCATCAAGATTGAAATGGATACCTCCAAAAGTGAATCCGGAAAATTTATAGCTAAAATCGCCGGTCTCAAACTCTATTCTCCCGAGTCTACCGATTCACACGCCCATCTTTTTACCGAATCCCCCGGTTACGCGTCAATCTTCGAACCGGGTCTCGTCCGTTTCGCAAAAGACGGAGAGGACACACGTTTTGCGGCAATCAGCGCAAGCGACAGA
>JAEWVL010000004.1 GCA_023396665.1 Spirochaetota bacterium | reverse complement strand
TCAAAGAATGGCTTATGGGTATAAAGATTTCGAGTATCTAAGGTTGAAAATATTTCAGCAGTTCAATTTTAGAGATATTCGCTCAGTTTATGATTGTCTCTGAATCCCAAAAAACTGGAAAGAGGCAAAAAAATAAATTTTATTTTCCTGATTTCTTCAGCAGTTCGGCTTTTTTCTGCGTTGCGCTCATACGGTCACGCAGTTGGGCTGCCTGTTCGAAGTCGAGTTTTTCGGCGGCTTCGAGCATGGCCGCTCTGAGCTCTTCAACCAGATCAAAAAGATCACTGCTCTTTTGTGAACGGTATTTTGATTTGAACTCCGCAACTGCGCTTGTTTCAAGGTCGACGGTACTGTATTCCCTCTCAATCAGATCGTATACCGCTTTTGATATCGTTTGCGGACTTATGTTGTGAACACGATTGTACTCTTCCTGAATTTTTCTTCGCCGGGTCGTCTCATCGATGGCAATCTGCATTGATCCGGTCATCTTGTCGGCATAAAAAATCACCCTGCCGTTGACATTCCGCGCTGCCCTTCCGGCAGTCTGAATCAGGGATCGTTCTGATCGCAGAAATCCCTCCTTATCCGCATCGAGAATAGCCACGAGCGACACTTCGGGAATATCAAGACCCTCTCGCAGTAGATTGATGCCGATGAGGACATCGAATTCTCCCAAGCGCAGATCACGGATGATCTCGACACGTTCTATCGTTTCGATCTCTGAGTGCAGATACTTACAGTTGATGCCGGCATCCTGAAGATAGCGGGTAAGATCTTCCGACATCTTTTTTGTCAGCGTCGTAACCAGAACTCTTTCTTTTTTTTCGATTCGCTTCTTCGCTTCGGCGATCAGGTCATCAACCTGGTTTCGGGCTGGACGCACTTCAATCTCAGGATCGAGAAGACCCGTCGGGCGTGTAATCTGTTCGGCGACAAATTGCGAATGCTGTTTCTCGTAATCGGCTGGGGTTGCGGATACAAAAACAGCCTGCTCTATGAGTTCTTCAAACTCCTCAAATCGCAAAGGCCGGTTATCCAGCGCGCAAGGCAGTCTGAATCCGTATTCAACGAGATTCATTTTTCTGGCCCGATCACCGTTATACATACCCCGAACCTGAGGAAGGGTTACGTGCGATTCATCCACAAGCAGCAGAAAATTCTTTTTGAAATAATCCATAAGTGTATCAGGTCTTTCACCCGGTTGTTTTCTGGCTATTATGCGGGAGTAATTTTCGATACCGGAACAATAGCCCATTTCCCTGAGCATCTCAATATCGTATTTTGTTCTGCTCTCAAGCCGTTGAGCTTCCAGTTCACGGTTTTTTGATCTGAAAAAACGCAGGCGTTCTTCCAGTTCCTCTTCGATTATGCGTGCTGTCTCTTCGACAGTCTCGGGTTCGGTCACGTAGTGCTTTGCGGGATAAATATGGGTATATTGCAGTGACTTGAAAGGTTTGCCTGTCAACGGGTGTAGACGTTGAATCGATTCGATTTCATCTCCGAAAAACTCTACGCGTAGAGCATCCTCCCGATATGCCGGAAAAATTTCGACCACATCACCGCGCACGCGAAAGTTACCCCTGGTAAAGGAAATGTCGTTTCGGCTGTATTGAATATCCACCAGTCGCCGCAGCAGTTTGTCACGGTCTATCTCGTCACCGACCTGGAGATAGATGTGCATTTTCTCGTAAGTTGAAGGGCTGCCGATGCCGTAGATACAGGAGACGGATGATATGACAATGACGTCCTTTCGGTCAAGGAGGGATGATGTCGCCATAAGCCTGAGCCTGTCTATTTCATCATTTATGGAGGAGTCCTTTTCGATATACAGATCCTGCGATACGACGTAAGCTTCCGGTTGATAGTAATCATAGTAGGAGACGAAATACTCGACTGCATTATCGGGAAAGAAATCCTTGAATTCGCGATACAGCTGGGCGGCGAGAGTCTTGTTGTGTGTCAAGATAAGAGCAGGTTTTTTCACTCTTTCGATGACCTTGGCCATCGTGAAGGTTTTACCAGAACCGGTTACCCCGAGCAGCGTCTGATATTTTGTGCCTTTCGCTATGCTTTCGCATAACTCATCGATCGCACGCTGCTGATCTTTTGACGGCTCATAGGGGGATAGTACTTTGAAATCAGGCATCGTTGTTTCCTAATTTGAATAGTAAACATATATGTAGTCTGTCCGCTGCTAAAGTCAAGCCTTTTTCGTGTTTTCTTCGCTGTCGCCCCGCATTTCCTTTTGCTTTTCAACAATAGCATTAATTTCTTTTTCAGAGAGAATTCCCGAAGCATGCAGCTGTTCTTTTGATGCTTTAAGTACCTGCTGCGGGCTTGAGAAGTGCTCAAGCAGCTTCTTTTTCTTTGCCGGTCCGATTCCTTTTATCGTGTCAAGTTCAGATTGAAGTGTTCTTTTGGAACGGAGTTTTCTGTGATACGAGACACCAAAATCATGGGTGGCATCGCGTAGACGCTGGATAATCTTCAGTTCTTCATTTGAATGATCGATGCGAATAGGTTCCTTTTTTGGATCGACATAGAGTAATTCCTCGCGTTTCGCTATCGAAATGAACGCGATATCGCAATTAAAGGCATCTCGTGCCTCTATCGCACGGCCAAGCTGGGTAATGCCGCCGTCGATAACAATGAGATCAGGGCGCTCCCACTCATCGTTCATGACATGTGCGAGATAGCGGCCCACAGCCTCGTGAATCATTGCCGGATCGTTGGCACCCTCTATGCTGCGTATCTTGAAACGACGGTATCCCGGCTTATAGGGTTCTCCATTCTTAAAGCAGGCCATTGACGCGACTGAATCGGTTCCCTGAAAGTTTGATATGTCGAAACAAACGATGTGAAGGGGCAGTGTGTCAAGATGCAGAATAGTCTGAAGATTGGAAAGAAATTTCAGTTTCGATTCCGTGAGCGAATCGGCTTCTTTTTCGGCGATGATCATGTCGAGATTTCTGCGAAGCATGTTCATGACACTGCGATCTTCAGCGCTTTTCGCTTCCAAAATGCGTACTCGTCTTTTCGATTTTTCGCCGAGCCAGTTTTCAAGCAGTTCGGATTCACTTGTCTTCAGATCGCTAAGCAGACAGTGTGGGATTTTCTGTGTTTCGTAGTGCTGAAGAATAAAGGAACGCAGGATACTGTCCTTTTCAGACCACGCGGAGTTTTCAAAAATCCTTATCTTTCTTCCGGAGAGAACCCCTTTTCTGAATTCAAACACAAGGACAAACGCGTTCGATGATCGCGTTTCGACCGCAATGTAATCGCTGTCATCCTGACGGTGAAGAGATATGTTTTGCTTTTCTGATATTTTTTGAACATCAAAAATTATGTTACGAATATCCGCGGCGCGCTCAAACATCATTTTCCCGGCGTAAGAGCGCATGGTATCGTTCAGAATTTCGATGATAGGGGCTATTTCACCCTCGAGAAACCGTTCGGCGTTACGCACCAGATCGAGATATTCTTCATGGCTGATTTTACCGGTGCATATCCCGCTGCATTTTTCAATCTGATGATTCAGGCAAGGCCGTTCACCCGGGCCAAGAGGAATCTTTTTTGTACAGCTTTTGAGCCGGAACAGAGTGTTAATGAGAGTTACCGTGTTTCGTACGGATTTTGCGTTTGTGTAGGGGCCAAAATAGCGGTTTTCCCTGTTTCGCATATCTCTTGTGAATACGGCACGGGGATAGGGTTCTGACCATGTTATCGCAATGTAGGGATAGCGTTTGTCGTCCTTTAGTCGGATGTTGAATTTCGGCTTATGTTTTTTTATCAGTGAGTCTTCGAGCAGCAACGCCTCAATCTCGGTGTCGGTGACAATCACTTCTATTTCGTCAATATTCGAAACGAGAGTGCGCGTTTTAAGGTCAATATCGTTTTTCTGGAAGTAAGAGGATACCCGTTTCTTGAGACTGGAGGCTTTTCCGATATAGATAATATCACCCCTCTCGTCTTTCATCAGATAGACGCCCGGAGAGAGGGGGAGTGCTTTTATCCGTTCGGTGAGAGGCTCATGAGATCTTTTCATTGCCTCTGAATTTCAAGGCCTGCATTACCCTGTCAAGATATATTCGTGAGAGTTTATGTCCCGGATTGATATGCAGCGCCGACTTGAACATTTCCGCAGATTCCGTAAAACGGCGTTGCCGGGCGTAGATGATGCCGAGATTGAACCAGGGGGCGAATTTATCGGGCTTTACGATGACAAGCGTTCTGAGGATGGCTTCAGCATCGGCATGTTCCTTGTTTTTCAGAAAACCGACAGCCCTTTTGAAAAGAAAAGCGTATATTCCCTTCTTTTCGGCCTCGCGCAGCTGTTCATCCTTTACCTGCAGTTCATTGACGAGCTGGTTGAACGATTGCGCAACAGCCTGTACTTCTTCATCCATTTCGCTGATCTGTATGCTGGTATCTCCGGAAATGACCTTCGTGAGCGCCAATGAGACAGTAGCGAAGAAAAAGCGTATGCGGCGGTAGATCAATGATGAGAGGTAAAGCAGAACAAGAAATGCAATGGTGCAAACGATGAGCGTGCCGAAAATGATGAATTTATCCATCTGCCGGTATTGTTTTAGATACAGGAAAGGCTCAAGAGCGGTTATTTGAAATTTAGCCACTTTTCTGACACCTTCTTCGTCAAAGCCGAGATAGATATTGTGCCAATAGAGCGTTCCGTCACTGTATATTTCTGTGTCGTAGTTGTCCTGGTCGAGTGCCTTTTTCAGGTAGTTGGTGTCGCTTTGTTCCTGAATTGTATCGCCGGGAGAATAGGGGAGTACCAGTGAAGAGTTGTTTGCGATAGTCTCCACAGTGAAGAAATTCTCATCGCGGCTCTGGGCAAACAGTGTCGCGCAAAGTATGTTCTTGTTCTGTACGGAAATGATTTCCTGGCTGTGATACTGTTTTTTGAAGCCTCTGGTAAAATAGAAGGCTCTCTGTGCGGAAAGTTTTCCGATATGCGTTGTCACAAACGAATCGGAAAAAGAGAGCATGACACAGACCGATCCCATAATTACGGCGATCACAAGAAGATTGATAAACGATATGCCATACACCGTTTTACGGATAAAAGACTTTTTCATGTAACCTCCCCGAAAACAGTCATAAGTCAGGGGTTTCCCCGCGAATCAGCACGGTGCAGAATCGTCCGCACTGTATTTTCCCGGAAGCAGAATGGTAAAAAGGCTTCCTTTTCCCTTTTCGCTTGAAACCTCAAGGCGGCCGCCGTGCAGCTCGATAAACTGCCGGCAGATAATTATGCCGAGACCGTTTCCCTTTTCACCGCGCGTTCCAGTGCGATGATAATATTTATACTGGTCAAAAAGCTGTGAGAGTTCAGACTCATCCATCCCGATACCGGTGTCGCGCACCGAAATGGAAATGTCCCCATTGGACTCTTCGGCCAGAGCGATTATGATTTTGCCGTCTTCAGTGAACTTGTTCGCATTGCTGATAAGATTGTTGAAGACCTGCAGCATTTTCATACGGTCGACCTGCAGTATCATGTCGGTCAGTGAGTTGTAGAATTCGATGCGATTGTTCTTGTCCACCGCAAGAAGAATGAAATTGTTTATACTCGAATTCACGAGTTCTTCTATATTCGTTTCCTCTCTTGTCAGTTCAATTATACCCTTTTCAATCTTGCTGATGTCAAGCACTTCATTGACAAGCGAGTAAAGATTTTCAGAAATCTGGAGAATTATCTCGAGGTAGTGCTGTTGCAGATCGTTGAGATTTCCCTTTTTCAGAAGATAGGACGCGAAGCCGCCGATGCTCGAAAGCGGTGAACGGATGTCATGGGAAAGAATCGACAGAAAATCATTTTTCATGGTGTTGAGTTTTTGCAGTTCTCGGACAACCCGTTTGTTCTCTTTTTGCAGCAGAAGGTGTTTCTGCGCGCGTCTCACCGAGAGCGTAAGCGCGGCGATATCGACCGGAGATTCAAAATAATCGAAGGCGCCTGTCTTTATCGCCCGAAGCGCCGCATCATGGGAAGTTCCCTTCGAGACAAGAATAACGAGGGTATCGAGATTTCTTGATCGCACATATTCGATGAGCGAAAAATCGTGATGCCCGCTGGCGCCGACATCGGCAATAATAATATCACGGTCAGCCGAGTTGAGCCAGCTTCGCGCCTGCTGTATTCCCACGAGATGCGCTATTGAGAACTCGTCATTTCCGCACTCGGCGCTCAATGCGGTGACAAGACCTGCATCTTCACCGACTACGAGAATTGAAATCGGATGTGCCATTATTTTATTCCGGATGCAGTGGAATAGTCTCTCAACGCTTGGCCTCTCTTATCAAAGGCGGATAGAATGCCTGTCCCGCAGATCTGATGTTTCAGGGAAAAAGTGTGACATAACAATGCAAAACGGCAGAATCAAAGCGGACTGTCACCGTCTCTGTACATAATTATACGCTTCTGATTGTAGAAACGTCAAGTATTGATTATTGAGGCTAAAAAAAAATTGGTCAAAACGGGGGGATACGGACTGTCAAAAGCCTAGACGCTGCCGAACAGCACATAGGTTAGGATATTTCCGTTGTGAAAACGCAGTTTTTCACGGTAATCAATCTTTCCGTCAATTTGACTTAGCAACTTTTGAGGAATGATGAGTGCAAAATCACAAGCCATGAAGTTCTGCTGAAGATGTCCGATAATTTTTTTATAAAAATCTTCCGCATCGTGCAGAGCTATCCTTTCACCGTAGGGAGGGTTCAGGATAATCAGGCTTTTTTTGCCGGGGAAGGGATTGGATAGGGAGAAGAAATTCTCGCACTTCGCTTCGCTGTTCAGACCGCATGCAAGAAAATTTTTTTTGATTATGTCAACGCAGCTGCCGCTTATGTCCGAACTGTGAATGAGAAGGGGGAAAGGCTTCAATATCTGCTTTTCAAGGGTGTTCCTGAACATCGGTTCCGAAAAAACAGGCCAGTGAAAAAAGGGAAAATGATGTTTATGCTGGGGGATACGGGCTTCACTTTGCATGAAAGCTTCGATCGAAAACACGCCGCTTCCCGCCATCGGGTCTATGAGTGCCTCGTAATTTTGCAGTCCGGCATGTCTTAGTATAAGGCTTGCGCTGGTTTCGCGAAGCGGAGCCTCTGCGGTGATCGTACGATATGAGCGGCGATAAAGAGCTTCTCCCGATGCGTCGAGACTGACGGTGCAGATGTCGTGAAAGAAGCGAATATATATCTTCTGTGCCGGCCCTTCTGCATCCGCGAAAGAAGCGAGTACTTCACCCGAATCCTGTTCCAGTCTTCCCGTATGCATGAGGCGTGATTTTCTGCAGCTTATTGAAAAACTGAGCGAGCACTTTTGCGGAAGATACAGATCCCAGGCAATGGCGGCGAATTGTCGTTTGAAGTAATCGAAGTTATCGGCTCTGAAGTGCGCGACACGCATCAGAAAACGGGTTGCACAGAAAGACCATGCGGAAGCACGATAGAGGGCATCAAGCTTTCCCCTGAAGGCGACACCGCCCTCGGTTGCGAAGCATGGCAGAGCGGTGATTTCCGCGATCTCGTTGAGGCAGTCCTGTTCGAAGCCGGGTTGACAGACGGCAAAATACGCGTGCTCTTTCGCCCGGATGTGCCGGCGTACCCTTTTTTCTATTGATGTGAGTTCGCGCTCATGTGTCATATCGTTTGTGCAGCCTCTAGAGCAGCACGGAAAAACAAAGCCATATGCTCAGGCTGAGAAATAAGCCGGCCATAGCCAGTTTGACCGATGCTGCATGTTTTTTGAAGAACTGTGTCATTCGCTGTGACGAGGTGCCGTACCAGGAAAGAAAAAAGACCACGACCAAAGGTATAACAAATGCGGCGTTATATATAAGCAGATAAAGTGTTGCGCGCACTTTCAGTTCGGGGATACTCTGTACATAGATGATTGTCGGCAGATAAATCTGTCCGGTACAGGCCAATTCGAGAAATGAAACGATAAGCCCTGCGGCAAATGACTGAATAATGAATCGCCTCGCTTTTCTTCCTTTCCTGATGGTTGCGTTTATCTTTGAGCGCAGAAATTCAGGAAGGGAAAGGCTCATTTCATCGAGCCTGCCCTTGCGTGCCTTGCGGTAGTCGAGAAAACTCAGCAGAGCAAATATGGCGCAGACGACAGCGGTCAATCCGTACACCCAGCGGCCGATGCCGGTGAGCAGTGTACCCGCAAAGTCCAGAACTCTGTAAAAACCCAAACCTACCGCAAGATAGGCGAGAAACACTCCGGCTGTGAAAGCGCTACCGACGGCGAGGATAACCTTGCCTTTCCTTCCCGAGATAGTGAGATAGGAGACGAAGAAAAGTATTGTGGCGAAAGCGCAGGGGTTAAGGCCGTCGATTAGCCCGGCCATTGCCACCGTAAAAGCGCCGAGTTTGTTGAATATCCCGATGACCCTCGATGAGTCGGGATTTTCGGCGGCTTTCGCCCAGAAATTAGGCGCTCCCTTTTCATGCTTGCGAACAAGTGTCTCTAATGATGCTGGATTAATCTGCTGCGCACCGATCAGATAATCATCGCCGATGAAAATCGCCGGTGTTTCAAAAGAATCCTTCAGGCGGGCCCGATCGGCAAAATAGTGGGTGAGCGGCACATTCGCGTAGACGTTGAATTCCCGTACTTCCAGCTTCGGGTATTTCGATTTGATGTAAGCGATATCCGCTTCGCTTCTGCTGCAGTTGCGGCAGCCGGTCTGGTAAAAGTAGGCCATCCAGATTGTATCGCGCGAGCAGGCTTCTTCGTCGCAATTTTGTTCCGGTTCAATTTTGCCGAAGAAGGGCCGGTCGGTGGCCTCTGTCTCTGAAATTGCGGCAAGCTGCCCGGGAAGGGGTTCTATCATGTGCGTGACTGATAGTTCAACTATTTCGTCTATGGAATTTCTTATTGCCTCTTCTCCGGATACAATGCGGTTTCCCGCCAGAATTACGGGTATCTGCCTCGGCGCATCGGGAGCGAGCTGTGTCTCTGCGGCGAGTAAGAAGCGGTAATTGGCGCTGTTTCCGGTTTCAAGGTAACGGATTGTGATTTCCGGGTGCTTCGCGGCAAGGGGGATGAGCAGTTCATCGGCCACACGCTGACAATGTTCGCAGCTGGATGCGTAGAAGTAATAGATTTTGCTGACAGCCGCATGTGCCCTGATCGAGATAACGAGTGAAAAACAGACAAGGAGAAAATGTATCAAAGTCGGTGACTTGCGAATCGGGCTGGCTTTCATCATTTTCGGACCTCTTTCGGTGTTTGGCAAAATAGGGCACTATGGCCTTTTAGTCGTTCAATTTTTTGTCCGCATCGGGTATCCCCCGTCTTAAGTCGCAACGTTCAGTACTGATGTTTTCGCTTACAGTTTGCATTATATGTATTTGCAGCAATGCCTTTGTCTGTTGGCGTTCAGATCGGCTGAGGCCTTGTTCCGCTTACGATAACTCTTCGTTCCTCTTTTGCTTCAGCTGAGCTGATAGTTGCGGTAAATTCATCTCCCGTGACCGCCTTGCAGTATGAGGCGAGTGTGTCGACAGCCTTTGTGATCACAGCTTCACTTGCATTGCCGCAGAGAAAGGCGACCGGTCCCCTTGCGTGAGGTTCAAGAAACAGATCGGCCTGATGCCTGAGCATGTACATCTGTTCGGTTTCACCGGCGTTTCTTGAAAGAATGAGTTTGCAGTTATCTATGCGGTAATGGCGACCGATGCGAAGCAGATGAATGTCCTGTTCCTCAGGTGCTTCGACATGAGAAAGGAGTTCATTGAGACGCCGCGCAAAATTGGGATCGGTAAGGGCGCAGCCGCCGGCAGGCGAGGGGAAATCGGTGATTCCCCACTGTTTGGCAAGTTCCAGTTGAAAGTTTCTTCCCCGACCGTGAATCGAGAGTAACTTGCTGCGATCCACGATGCCAAGTGTTTCAGCCTCGCTCGGTGCGAAATCATGAGCGCACAGAGGCCGAACAATTTTACCCCGAAGTCCGGCCTCGCGTTCTATATGAATAATCATGTCGCGCCGTTGTGACATCGGCCGTTGTCCGCTGACCTCTCCTGTTGCGATAAACGACGCTCCAAGTTCGTCCATAAGCTCTGCAGCTTTGCGCAGAAAGTATATCTTGCAATCGATGCAGGGATTCATGTTTTTCCCGTAACCGTGTTTCGGCGAGCGTAGCATTTCCAGAAAATCGTTTCCGCATCGAATGTTGCGAAGGGTGATCCCGGCAACCCGGGCTCGTTCGGCTATTACTGTGCTGTTTCTGTCGAAAGATGGCTTCTCGTGCGGCAGAATGAAGTGCAGCGCAGTTAGCGAAATATTCTGATCGGTGAGGACCCGGGCGGCAATAATACTGTCCAGTCCGCCTGAAAAAAGCAGTAATCCGTGTTTGTTCATAAATATACAGTCAACAGTTTTACATTGAAAAATAAGAGGGTAAGTTCTCTTTCACTTTCAAAATTATATTGGACAGCATCTTGTCAAGTTTATATCTGCTCAGTTTTGTTTCGCTGCATATTTTGCTTTTTTTTTCATTGATGAAATACTTTCTGTATATGATCTCGCCCTCTTCTTCGTTAAGCACCGTCATCGCATCGTGAACGGTGTCGAGAATTTCACCGGAAATCATCATCGCTTCAAGATCCGATATGTAATCCGGACCCGCTATTTCCTCCGGTTCGTATACAGACATTTTTGATGAAGCGACTTTTCTGTAATAATCCGCAATTTTGTTTGATGCACAGCGAAACAGATAACTTTTGAAATTGTCGGTAATGGCGAGTTCTTTACCCTGTTTTTCCAGAAGTGTAAGGAATACGTTTTGCAGAATGTCGAACGCTTCTTCGGTGTTGCGGATTTTGCTGATAATGAACCGCAACAGGCCTCGTGAATGTTTTGTGTACAGCGATGTGATGATTGCGTACTCCGGGTTGCGGTCTTCTCCGTTGTTCATGATAATATCCCTTGAAATCCGGCCCGGTTCGGCGTTTTCGATCGGTACGGGCCTGGTGTTTGTTTTTTTTGGGTGCATATCAGATAGACGAGAGGGAACGTAGACACATTAATAACGTTTTTGAAGATGAAAATGCAAAAAATATCCTTATTTTTTTTTGTATTTTTCAAAAAATAGTAATCAGTGTATAACGTTACCGCATCATTTGCTGTATTTCCGTTATGCAATTCAAGACATTTTTTGTCCTGCATGTTTCAAATAAAAAAAAATTATAAAAAAAATTATTATATATTGAAACATATGAATTAGTTGTATTGCAATTGTATATTGCAAAATTACAATATGTCTCATCTAATTATGACATGTTTATAAAACGAATACGACTTTTGCCCCTCATGAGCTTTTGTCGTTAGTTCTGAACTGGTTCAGAGAATGTTTTTTGATCCGTCTGTACCGGTTTTTCCGGAAGCGTTGTTGTATAAAAACAGTATGAGGATCTGTTAGGATCAGCGCTGGAAAGAATTGTCGTTGTTCTTCATTGGAATTGCTCGCCGTTTTCGGTGTTAAGATGGATCAATGAAAATTCAATGTACAGAATTGGTAATCGTCAGCTAAGTGACAAGCGGTTTAAGATTTTTCGGAAATACTGAGACCGGAATTCGGTTTGTGTTTGAAACAGTTTTAGGTGTTGCCATAAAATCAAGGCTGTGTGTTAATGGCAATCGGCTATGGCATGGACGGTGCTTCGGGGTAATTCCGGTGGGTTTGACTCCGATAAAAAACCGTAGTTTCGACTCACGCCCGCTTCAAAGGATACTTGACAGCGTACTTGTTATTACGGTTGTATGGTGATATGAATACCTCTCAGAACAGTGCTTTACTGAAACGTAACAGAAAGAATTTCCTGCAGAGACTGCTGGATTTCAAGCTTCGCAAGGATATTATTATCGCCTTTCGCGATACGGATCCCGCTGTATTTTTTGATTCACTGTTTACCGATCGCTTTTATACGGAAAACAAGATTCCTCTCGGATACGGAGAGATTTCCGATAATCCCCTTTTGCTTGCGAAGATGATCGATTATCTCAATCCCAAGAAGACCGATCGAATTCTTGAAGTCGGTACCGGATCGGGTTTTTCGACGGCGATTCTCTCTCAGCTGTGCCGTGAAGTCGTAACGGTGGAAATGAACGAAGATCTTGCTTTCTGCGCAAGAAATCGTCTTTACAGTCACGGCTTTGAAAATATCCGCTTTTATGCCGGCGATGCCACTGAGGCCGACACTCCATTCGATCCTGTAGATGCGGTCATAGTGTACAACGCCTGTCGCAAACGGCCTTTGATACTCATATCTCTTCTGAAAAAGGGCGGGGTCATCGTG
>JAEWVL010000464.1 GCA_023396665.1 Spirochaetota bacterium | reverse complement strand
TTCCGTCAGGGTGTTCATCGAGAAAGGCCTTTATTTTTTCGTCGAACCAGATGCTGCGGGCTATCCACGAGGCACAGCTTATTTTGCTGATATTCTTTTCGATAGTGGAAAAATCATAATCGGCTGTTTCTATTATCTCAAGTGCCGTTTTGTCTGTTAATAGAGGATTCTGTTTACGCGATTCCATCGCTCTACCCCATAGGGGCAGCAAAAGTGTTTCCTGCACTGCGTTGAGATTGATTGTTTTCTTCATTATTGTTCTCCGAATCAAATTTACAGGTGGCGGGCAGCCCTTGCCAAGTCCCACCGGAATGAGGGAATAGATGCCGCTATGAGAATCAAAATCAATTCAATTTTTTCCGGCGTGAGCAATTAATCAACTGTCGAATGCCTGCCTGCGTCAGGCTGCCCGCCTATTGGCGGCAAAGCCGCCGAACATGCATCCGGGGCTGGTCGCCTGCCTGCGTCAGGCTGCTCGCCCATGCATCCGGGGCTACAAGGTGAATAAGACAGCATATTGGATTCAGTTGAGGGGAGATGTTATGATTTCAGATTTTATCATGGTTAATATAGTCAAATATGATAACTATGTATAAATAAATGAAGTTTTGAATGATTAATTGAAATTAATCCGCCCGGATGGGTTTTTTTCTTGCTTTTTTTGTAATTCAGCTTATTAATGATAGCATGAGGCGATGTGCCTGCAGGGGGAAGACCATGAAAAGAATAAACGGATTACTGGTAATTTCGGTTCTGATGATGACAATGGTAATGGCATCATGCAGCGGGGGTGGTGGCGCTTCTTCCTCATCAGACGGTCCGGAAGTCATAGCAGCTGATATTCCCTCTAATGTAGTTGCTGCCGTCAAGGGGAGTACTATTGAACTCACCTGGAATGGTGATAAAAACGATACCCACTATAAGGTTGTCGTATCAAAACAATCGGATTTTAAAGAAGATGGGGCGCTTAAAAAAATCGATGTCGCCTCCTCACCGCAGGCTATTGCCGGTTTTGCGGCCGGTACTTATTATGCCTGGGTAGTACAGGTGGGTGTCGACGGAACAAACGCACTCGAGGTTGCCGCGAACAATGGTGCTGGTATCGTCGTCGTTTCCACAGGCAGCACTCCTCCAGCCGATCCGGATCCTGAAGACCCTGAAGATCCGCAGAATACCGGACCTGCTGACAGTCCGACAAATATAAACGTCGATACATCACAGCTCGGCTCGGGAAGTGTAGTTGTATCCTGGGATGGAAACGCAAACGGCGGATCGTATATCGTTGTAATTGATGATGACAATCAGCTCGGTAACGACAGTCCCGTGCAGACGATAAGCGGTGAGTCATCGCCGCTGACCATAGGTTCACTTGAAAGTGATGATTATTACGTGTGGGTAATTCCGGTGGATGAAGAAGGAAACCAGGGTGAGGCCTATATCGCGAATGATGGCAATGCGCTGGTTGTCTATAACGGAACACTCGAAACCGCTCCCGATAACAGAAGTGTCTATGCGGGCAAGAGTACCATTATTTCCGCGGCTGCCCTGCTTGCAAATGACGCGAACGGAATAAACGACGAACCTCTTGAAATCGTGGAAGTCAAAGAAGCGTTGCATGGCACCGTTGAGCTGGACGGATCGAATGTCATTTTCACTTCAACGGGAAGCGCCGGGGTCGACGCCGGTTTCACATATGTCATGCGAATTAAAGACAATACCCTGTTTTCTGCTGAAGGCAGTGTCACTCTTACAGTTAATCCGCTTCCCTCGCTTTTTGCATTAGATGATGAAGCTGAAGTTCGGCAGGGAGAGACCGAATATTTGACCACATCCTATCTGCTTTCGAATGATGAAGGCACCGATTTCAGTTTTGTCGATGTGCTCAATTCAGTTAACTGTACGGTAAGCGTAAGCGGTACCACAATCACATTCACGTCTACCGCACTGGCCTATCAGGAAGCGCAATTTGATTATCGCATTCTGGATGCACAGGGCACTTACGCTACCGGTACGGTTGTTATCGGGGTAACACCGCTTCCCTCAATAGAAGCTTTCGTTTTCGATGAGGCTGCCGTCTTTGAAGAGCAGAAGGTGACCTATGCGCCGCCGACGATGCAGAATGTCTTTAACACATGGGCGCGTTTCGATGGAAATAATTATTTCGAGAATAAGGATGCGGAGGGCATATCCACCAACGCTGCTGCATGGCTTTTTGAAAACGACAGTGTCAAGATGCCGCTTAACGTTGTTCCCTATAACGGTTTTCTGAGTCCGCAGGAACTCGAAAATTACACCTTCGAGGCCACAGTTACCTCGACTTACGGCGATAATGACAATATCGGCCTTGTAATCGCCTTCGTACGCCTTGATACAAACGAAGATGGTGAGCCTGATACCAACTACTCGCTCACCGCCATGCGAACCCGCGGCGGCAAGAAGCCCTATTCCGGTTGGGGTGTGGTATACAACGAGGGAGAGGGTCTCAGGGCGGGAGACGCACGCTATACTGCTGACGTTTACGGAAGAATTCTTGAAGAAAAGGCCGTCGTCGCAGAAAATAACAGCAACTGGAGCGGCGCAAAAACGAGAATCAAAATTGTGCGAAGCGGCGACATTATCAGATGTTACACGACGAACTGGAATACGACCGATCTCTATGTCGCGGAATCGCTGATAGAGATAGATCTCAATTCTGATCCTGATCTTCACAAGTTCAAGGGGAAAAAGCCCTATGGATACGTGTCCTATAGTCAGCCGAACAGCACCTACGAGAATATAAATATCGAAGGCGGACTTGATGCAAATACCATGTCTCTTCTGAAATGGAATGAAGGTTCGATGCTGATAGAAGTGTGGGCTTACGACAACGATACAGGAGCCTGGGTGCTCGATGCAAGTAAAACGCTGCAGGAGATTTACGGCTATGTGCGTGAAGTGGTGAATCCGATTACCGGCAAGCGCTATCTCATCAAGCAAAACAGTGTCGAGATTATCGAGTAATTTCAAATCGGGAAAGAGGCGAAAATAAAAAAAACCGCTGCGACCGTGTGAGTCGCAGCGGTTTTTTTTATCTGTTCTTGTTCATGATCGCGGTCTTTGCGCTGCCGTCCGCGGCAATGAATTTGACCATGAGCGATATTCTGTTTTCGGCGTTAAGGCTGTTCCAATAGCTTTCGAGATTATGCTCAATCGTGTCTTCGATCGGCAGAAGATAGGGCTCTCCGTCAAACGAAGGGATCGGGTTTCCGTTTTCACGGTAGGTGTGTATGCAGTGGCCGTATCCTCTTGTGAATGTTTCGTAGCAGAAAAAATGGCGCTGACAGGCGGGTTTGTCATCACCGAGCGCCTTGAGAATGGAAAGACTGTATGATGCCGAGCCATCCTGCAGGCTTACGATGCCCGAAATTCTCGGCGTGTAGTTCGGTGCATCGGGTTCATATTGTCTCGTCTGCAAAGCCGCTTCGAAGGTGGAGCCCTTCTTTAAACAGTCATAAATGGTGTCTGTCTGATCACCGTTGGTAATGATGTGATTTTGACCGAATCTTCGCGCGGGATAATAGATGATAAGCGAGGGATCCCCGGCTTTTTTCTCGTCAAAGGCTTTCGTCCGCAGCGATTCGCCTTCGATTTCAAAGATTCTGTTGAGGCTGTTTTCACTTCGCCCCATGATCCAGTAAATTTGTACATAATGTTGTGCATCGGGTGTCTGCCCGATGATGATGCCGCGACCGGGATATTCGTTCTGGGCAAGAGCCTGCAGCCTGTCCCGCGCGATTTGCTCAGTGTTCATTGGTGCCTCGCTTGCATTGTAGATTGTTCTTTCTTCCGGGTATTTGGTATCCCCCCGTCAAGTACATGAAAACATCGGGGTTCTTTCGCAAAGCTGTCACAGTACCGCGTACAGCTGCGAAGGGTGCACGACGGTTACTTTTGACCGGAGGCTTGTGTCTGTCAAGAGCAAGATGTGTTTCGAATGCCCTGTCTTTCGAGCCGCTTCAGATTAATAGCACGCGAAAAACAGGGCAGCGGTTCAGAAGCTGACGCCCGCAAGTATTGAAAGTGCAAAGTTATTGTCTGCGGGATACCAGGTAACGGGGATATTGACGTTTGCGGCGCCGATTGTGAATCCCCCCCCGAACATCAGTTTGTAGCGAAACACGTCCGAATTTTTCACCGTTTCGTCATCCTGCAGTACAAGATCGGGAAGCTGCAGGGGCACAAGAGGTATGCTGCTGTGAGATATTTTCACGTCACTGTCGGCTTTAAGGCTGATACTGGTTTCTCCGTAAATAAGATCAAAACCGGTACCCGCAAAAAAGTTGAAATAGGTGTAAACTTTGACCGGACAGATGAACTCTACGGGAAAAGTTGTCGTCGAATTGCTGATCTTGAATTCAAGATCGGTTGTCGCCTCGGTGCTTATTTGCGTAAGGGCATCTGTGCTGCTGTGGGATATGTCGTCAACTGTGACATTTATACCGCTGTTGACCTGATATACTCCCGCACCTATTGTTATGGGCAATACGCTGTAATTTTTTGTCGAGATTTTCGGCTTGAATATCCTGTAGCGCAGCCCGCCGCCGATCATGAAAGAAGAGAAATCCAGTTCTTTAGCGACCAGCTGATCCGCCTTGAAATACCCAGCTTTGAAATCAAAGATGAAATCCTTTAACAGGGAGCTGCTGATCAGTGAACCGTTTAGAGATCCGTAGAGCGTCAAGCCGTTTGCCGCTACACCACTGTCCGAATCGTTGCCGTCGTTAAGGTCGCCGATCATATCCTGTATTCCACCCGGATTGACGATACCGCTCGAACTCGCAATACCGAAAGAGAAAGACGATATACCGGTATTCGAATGCGGGCTGCCGTTGAGCAGTGTGGATGCGTTAGCCTTGTTATTCGCATCGGCGAATTTCTCCTGATGACCCGCCAGTTTAATGCTGTCTTTCTGGTTGTAGTTGTCGGCGATCTCCTGCATTTGTGCGGCGATCTGCGCCAGCTGCTCGGCGCTAAGACCGATTCCGCTGAAATCGCCGTCCGTCGGAGTAAAGAATGCTGCATTGATGAATACGGGCACTAAAACAGAGACCATTGTCAGCAGCATGATTCTGATGGAACGTGTCATGATATCCCCCCCTTTTTTTAACGAATATGCGGTGCTGTATTTTTTGATGACAAGGAGAGGTGGGCCGGATCTTTCTGTCGGAAGTCTTGTTTTGCGCTCTTGTTCGC
>JAEWVL010000414.1 GCA_023396665.1 Spirochaetota bacterium | reverse complement strand
GACATCCATTCCTACGTAATATATGTTGCTCACCGTGACCTCCTTCCCTTGTATTTTGGTAACCATTTATCGGGCTAATCCACGTTTATTGCAAGTAGGAGGTCACACCATATTGTCTAATAATAAGCACCCGCAATGATTTTACCTCGTTATTAATGGTAATATTCGAGGATCGAGTTGTAAAATTTGTTTGCAGTGATTCCCAATTGTCCGATTGTGATAGAAAAGTGCAGATATTAGTGTAAGGCAGGCGTGATATTCGTCATCATCAGCCAAGTCAGTTAAAATGACCCGATTGACGCAGCTTTATTTCGAAGAGGCATTGCCCGTCGCCCCCGAGAACAGTCTCTAGTGTTCTTACACGCACATTAGATTTTCCGAAGAGGCTCTCCCATATGTACAGCAGACTCAATTCGGAGCACTTGCACAGCCGCGCATTCGTCATCAGCTTGTCGCTTACGAGCACGCAGCCGCATTTCGCATAACGTAACACGATGGCGCGATCATCAACCCGGTACGAGAAATCATCGCCGAATGCGCTCTTCAGCGATTTGAGCGCATCCTCGATTGAAGCTCCTTCTGCGAAAGCTTTTTTGTAAATGACGAGAGGGTAAGAATCGCTGCAGCGTATCGCGCAGGGTAAAAGCAGCTTCTCGAGCTCGTCAGCTGTTGTCGTTTCGCTGCCGAGATAATCCTCCACTCCCGAGAACCAGCAGCGATAGAACTCATCCATGGTTGCCTCCTGAAACGGCAAAAGTCCGGCTATTGCCGCTGTGCGATCTTTGTCGTCTGATAATTCGCATGACGCAGAAATTCCCGCCGCTTCAAAGCGGCGGGTTTGTGAACATGGCGGAGACTTTTTCGCTTCTGAACCTGTGACGGTTCTGCATGGTCTCGGTCATGGTGTTGAACAGGGGGGGCAGCGAGTTTTCCAGAACGGAGAGAGCCGCTTCAGTGATCCCCCCGCGGGTGGCCACACCGGCGATGATGTCTTTAAAGCTCATATTCAGATTATTAGAAAGAATACAGGTCGACATTACCGTTTCGATGACAAGATCCCGAATCTCGTCTTTTGGAAAATGGCCGTTACAGAACGATTCGATAAAGTGATCGAGCAGCCCGGAAATAATACCGGGCCCGCAGCTGGTGATTCCGGTGAGCAGATTGATCTGTGAATCAAGAATGATCCTGAAATGAATGCTGCCGCCGAAGAGAGCCGATATCTGCTGTATGTCCTGCTCTGATACAAGATCGTTTTTTGACAGCAGGGTGATTCCCCGCTTGACTTTGGTGGTGACAGTCGGCACTATGCGCAGCACTTTTCCCCGAAACAGCGTCGAAATGGTGGATACGGACAGGTCGGACACCACCGAGACGATAATAGCATCTTTATGAAAATGCGGCGCCGTTGCTGAGAGAATTTCATAAGACGCAAGGGGAAGAACGCACAAAAAAACAACATCCGCATCCTTTGCCGCAGACACGAAGTCAGATGTGCGTTGCACTCCGGGATGCAATGCACTGAAATCGTCGAGCTTCTTCTGGCTTCTGTTGACAACCGTAAGACGCCGCGAAGGGTCGTTGCTCTGCAGAATGCATTCGGCGATCATGCCGCCCATAGAGCCAAGACCGAAAACAGTGATATTCATGGTGTCTCTCAATCTCCGAAATCGAGAACGAGAAGGTTGCTGGGATCGGTTTCGTTTACCATTTCGTCTGTGTCTTCGGATCCGACAATCCAGAACGTGTACTTACCGTGAAGCGTTGAATTGTTGTACCCGAATTCTCCGCTTGCGGGGCACTCAAGCACCGGTCTTTCAACGGGTTCAATGTCCGGAATTTCGCTATACTCGCCCTGAACATAATATAAGGTGTAAAAAACCGGTCCGCCGTACGAACTTGATACATCATGAATGTTGACAATTCGCATATTATAGCCGGTAACCTCATTGGTGTAGGGATTTCGCGTTACCCAGCCTTCAAGTTCCGGTGTTGCGGGTGAAAAAGGGTTGTCACACGACACAAGTGCCGATACAATAAGAATGAGAAATACGAACATAAGCTTTCTTTTCATTAGTCCTCCGATAGTAGTTAAGCGCTATAAATACATGATAGCGCACATTGTGAAAAGAACAAGAAAGAAAACAGTCCGATTGTACTTTTTGTTGACTTGAGTAAATTCAGAAAGTATCCGGATAAACACAAAATGTAACGAGGTGCAATCATGAATCTGTATGATCACCTGAAAGATTCCTATTCGCGTTTTTTTCCGCTCGAAGATGCGGCGGTCGCTTTCGTGCGATCGTTTTTACCGCGGGCACATGCCCAGGTTCTTGATGCGGGCTGTGCGACCGGTGAGATGGCGCTGCGTCTTTCATCACAGGGCTGCCGTGTGACTGCGATAGACCTGAACGAAGGCATGATTGAAAATGCAAAAGCCCGGGCGCTGCAACTTCACGCGAACGTCGATTTCAGGGTGCTCAATCTGCTCGAAGCGGATACGCTGGGCAGCTTCGATGCGATACTGTGTTTCGGCAATACGCTGGCGCATCTTTCCGGTGTGCATGAGGTCGCAGCTTTTTTCAAAAGCTGTTTCGCTTCGCTTCATGCGGGGGGATACCTGATCTTTCAGATTATGAATTTTGACCGTATTGTTCGTGAGGGAAAGGCCGATTTTCCTCTGCTGCAGAGTGGCGATTTCACCTTTGCGCGTAACTACCTTTTCAACACTGACGGCTCGATCGATTTTGCGGTCGAACTGAACGATAGGAATCTCAAAAAATCAATCTTCGCAACTCGAACCTCGAATAATTCCAATGAAAAACGAGGTAAAATTATTGCGGGTGGTAATTATTCGAGGTTCCCTGATAAAAAAACATCTCAAACAATAAAAGACACGACACGTCTGATACCGCTGAGACGGGATACTCTTGTTGATGCTCTGCGTAATGCCGGTTTTGTCTCGATTGAAATTTTCGCTGACTATGCCTTAGCACCGGCCGACGGAAACGAATTCGCCTCGCTCTATGTCGCCAAACGATAATCTTATAATTCCAGCGACTCTCCCGGATTAAGTACGATTTTTTCCGGAATATCAAAAGTTGAAATGTCGGCATTCATCGTGTGTATTGGGATGTATTTTTTCGCTTTTATGATTGCGGCGCATTCTTTCGCTTCAAGAGCATTCATGTTGAATTGACCGTCCATGCACAGCAGTGCCAGGTCGATGTTCATTGCGGCAAGTGCGGGCATCTCTTCGGTTTTTGATGTGTCGCCGCAATGATAGATTTTGTAACCGTTAAAACTCAGTACGTAACCGCATGAAGCGTTTTTATCGTGGTTTTTGTTGTATGCCGCAACACGGAGAATTTCGATTCCGTCGATGTTTATCTTTTCGTCGGGCATGATATAGCGCAGATTATGCCCCATGACGGGGGCAATGATCGGCTTGTTGTCCTTGATCTTCACCAGTGCGGGGTTGTTATGGTCGCTGTGCGTGTGCGTTATCAGAACAAGATCGGCGGGATCAGAATACAGTGCGCTCTCGCCCCGGGCGGGGTCTATGTAGATCACATAGCCCGATGCGGTTTTGATTTTTACCGAGGCATTCCCCAGAAAGGTGAAGCTGAGCGGGTGAATGTCGCTTTGCTTCAGCTTTGGTGCGCATGAGAATATCGGCAACAGCAGAATAATACCGATAATAATAAGCCGTATTTGAATACTTCGAATTGAACTTGATTTCATTGCAGCTCTCCCTGTGGTTATTTCATGAAAATTCGGGGCACTGTAAAGCAGACTGTTTGAGCGGACCCGTTATTGCCCCCCCCGCATCCGTTCAATCGGCAGAAGTCAGCCGCAAAAACTGCCGCTGTTTCCTATTGAAGGCGGGCGATACTCGTAAAACATATATTAATGAATTAATAAGTCAACAACATATTACAGGCTATAATGCAAATATATGGGTTATATTCATCAATGATGTACATTGATGTTTGACAGCGGATTGTAAATATCTTTTGACATGGAAGTATTGTTATATGACAAATTACATGAGAGATCATAGAGCGAATGCGGGATGACCCGGTTTAAGTCCATGATGGACTTAAACCGGAGACTGTTAGATGCATCCGGTTTCAACAATAGTATTCCATGGAACAGTTCCGTTTCTTCCAATCGTGAAATGGGCTAATAGGGATGATCGGGGTCAATATGATGAAAAGAGTGTTTTTGTTATTAACTCTGCTGATGCTGTTTTTTACAAGCGCCTGTGATGATACTGGTGTCGAAGTGCGTATCGCGAATTACTCGCTGCAGAATCTGAACACTGTAGAGGTCGGGGGCGAAGACTACGGTCCGCTCTCGAGTGGATTGACCAGTGATTACAGGGACTTCGATGAGGGGAATCTCTCTTTTATTATCACAACAAGTCTTGAAACTCTGCAGGACGAGTTGAAAGGGCTGAAAGACGGCTCGAAATACACACTGAACATCTTTCCTTTTTTAGTATGGACTGTCACGGAAGATACGGAGTGAGTTTTAATATGCGAACAGATACTATTACCGATTAATTTTGCTCAAGTGTTCCCTGTCGCAGGTACACGACCCGGTCTGCGGCCGAAAGCGGAAAATTTCCGTGAGTCGCAACCAGCAGTGACGCGCTGTTGTTTCTTACCGGTTCGGTGAGAAGTTCGATGATGGTGTCGGCTGTTTCAGGATCAAGACCGCCTGTCGGTTCGTCGGCCACGATAAGCGAGGGATTGTTGATCAGGTTGCGCGCCACGGCAACGCGCTGGCGCTGACCGATGCTGAGTTCTGAGGGATAATGGTCGAGCTTGTCCGACAGGCCGGCCTTCCCGAGCATCGAAGCGGCCATGGCTCTTTTCTGTTTTCCGTCAAGATCCGAATGCAGCATGGCCGCGGTGACATTTTCGAGTGCCGTCCAGATCGGAACAAGATTGAAATCCTGAAATATGATGCTGATCCCGTTTCTACGCACTTGCGCCAATGCTCCGGGTCCTGACGCGGCAAGAGAGCTGCCTTTGTATAAAATTTCTCCCTCAGTCGGACTGTCGAGCTGCGCGATAAGCCACAGCAATACGCTTTTACCTTCGCCGCTGCGCCCCGAGATAAGCAGCACTTCTCCTTTATTGACACGCAGATTGATGTCGCGCAGTACGGGAAGTTCCCGTCTGTTTTTGTAAAAACTTTTTCGCAGTGATCTGCACTCTAGTATGGTTTCGCTCATGTCGTGTCCCTTGCAGTTAATTATTTTCCGCTCAGTATTTACGCAGGCATTCGGCGGGCTTTCGGTTTGCGGCCGCCAGGCCGGGTATCAGACCGGCAATCGCTCCGCTTGAAAGTGCCAGAACAAAACTGATCAGATAGACTTCGGGCATGATTGAAATCGTCTGCGAGGGTGAGAATAGACCGATAAGCGCTATTGCTCCCGCGCTCGCAAAAGTCGCGCCAAGCCACCCCGCAATTGCCTGCAGCAGTGACTCATATGTGATCTGTACGACGATGTCTGTGCGAGACCACCCGACAGATGCGAGAATGCCGATCTCGTGTTTGCGTTCGCTGACGGAGTGCAGTTGCGATTGCAGCGAATAAACGATAATACAGATGTACACCAGTAGAGCCGCAAGGTCGGCACCCTTTTTGCTGATCGTGTCGGCCTTTGCCGCCGGCTGATAGCAGTTGTAACTCGAGAGCAGAACCTCATCGCCCAGAACCCTTTTGACATCCTGCATCGCCTGTTTGTGCATATGAGCGCTTCGTGATTCAACCATGATGAGACTGCTGTTGTCGAGAAAATCGCCCCTGATGCGGGGCCGAATCACTGTCTCGGCCTCGCTCAGTTTCATGTAGACGTCGGCTTTTGCCGGACGAATTCCCGGGTCAACGATGCCCTTGACCGTGAAAGAACTGTTTGCGATACTGATCGTGTCGCCGAGTTTCAGATGCGCGCTTGCCGCATACGCGGCTTCGATCATGACCGCTTGTGTATCATCGTTCGATAGAAAGCTGCCCTCAACGATATCGCCGGGAGCGCAGCTGTTCTTTGCTGTAGCAAGCGACGCTTCGGGACCAAGCCCTCCGATGGTAAATACATTGCCCTGCTTCGGGTCTCTCATTTTGAACAAAAGAAAAGGCGCGGCGTCGGCCACACTCGGAAGCGCTTTGACGCTCTGCAGCACTGAATTCTGCAGAAGCCGGGTCTGTATTGTGCCGACGTAGAATCCCTCATGTCCGGCGTCTATGATTTCCGTGGGGCATATCCCCCCTTCACATATCGGCACATAGGCGATGAAATGAGTTCCCGTCGAGTTGAGTATCGCACCCGAAGCTTTGCCGGCACCGCTGACCGTGCTGAGCAGCAGGCACAAAAAACTGAGGGCGGCGAAATAGCCGCTGACAGTGATGAGGCTTCGTTTCCATCTTCGCGTAAGTTCCCGAATCGAATATTCTAACATGGCGTATCTTCTTTCAGCGCATGGCAAGTGAGCTGTTTTTGAATACCAGAAGCTTCTCCGCTCCCGTATAGGGCATAATCGTGAGATACGATGTATCTTTTGTCATCGTGGCTACGCCTAAAGCGCTGTCGACAGAAGTAAGCAGTTTCCAGCTGCCGCCGCCGTCCGCGGTTTCATATATGCTGTATTTTGCGGCTTTCTTGTCAAAGGCGGCGATACATCCGTGCTTCGTATCGGTGAAACGCAGCGATGCGGTCTTGTTGCTGAACATGAGCTCGCTGTTCACTGCGGCAAGTTCGGCGCTTTTGTTCCAGGACGTGCCGTTGTCAGCCGTGTAGAAGAGCTCGCCTTTCTCGTTGAGTAAATAACCGCTGGCGCCGCCGATATATGAAATCGTGCTGGTTTTGCCGGCATCTGCAGGTCTTTCGATTTTTGCTGTTATGCTGCCGTTGTAGTGAAAAAGGGTAAAGGGTGTTGCGAGCCATCCGTCAGCTTTGTCGGCAAAGCTGAGAATATTCGTGTTTACGATGTCCAGCTTCTGCCAGGTTGATCCTCCGTCCGTGCTGATCTTTGCGTTTGAACAGTCGCATCCGATGGCGAAGGTTTCATCGTCGATTATATCTATGCCGCTCAGACAGGGGGGCGTATCAAGTTTGTTCGATGTCCAGCTGTTTCCTCCGTCGTTCGTCAGATAGACAAAATTCTGAAAGAGCATGAGCCCTTTGTCCCGGTTTGCGAAGCTGACAACCGTTGGAGAGCTGCTGTCGTCCATCAGTTTTGTTTGTGTGCTTACTGTCTCCCATTTTGATTTGCCGGTGCAGGAACTTGTCAAAACCAGGCTCAGGATTATCAGGAAAAGAGTTCCAGCCGCTGAAAAGTAATTCAGGATTACATTTTTCATCTCTGTTATTACTCCTTATATTGTATTTTAACACATTATACTGTATTGACTTAATATTGTAAAGATGTAATACTAAAAATGAGTAAAAATGTACTATTTTTATGCAGTTTGCTGATAAATGGAAGACTCTCAGCAGTTTTTTGGAAAACAGAGCAAAGCAAGATTGGAAGAAACGGAACTGTGCCACGCTTTATCTTTCAATTGTTGATAAACAGATAAGAAAAGATATTTCTGCACAGTTCCATTTTCTTTTATTCAACCGTGAAATGCTAGAAGACTGCAAAATGAAAAGGGTCTTTTCGGGGCATATCCTTACTGCATGTTGATATTCTGCTTAATAAGGCGAAAGACCTTCATTAACACAGCGTTTTCATTGAAATCCATGGGGCTTGTATGGGGGAAATAGACAAATAATCTTATTATGTACACAATGATAAACAAAACGGTAATTGCGATATATATCAGGTCGAAGATGGGGGATTTTGATCCGCTTGCTTTTTGAAAAATGGCCAGTATAAATACAAGCGCTACGGCTGCGAGGAGCGGATGATAGAAAAACGATTCCCTGAAATTGCCCTGCAGAAAACAGATCATCGCGCGTGTCAGGCCGCATCCCGGGCAGGGTATACCGATGACTCCCTTCAGA
>JAEWVL010000404.1 GCA_023396665.1 Spirochaetota bacterium | reverse complement strand
TCGCCGAGACGCGGCCCTGTGCAACGACATAGGTGACCCCATCGGCACCTTTAAGTGCGGATTGTATCAGAATACCGCCCTCGATCGATTTTGCGTCACCAATGGATGATACCGACACATCGATTCTGTCGCCCACGCTGACGATCTCGGGCAGATTGGCCGTAACCAGCACCGCGGCCACATTCTTCGAGCTCACGATGTCGCTTTGATCCAGGCCCATATTCTTGAGCACATTTGAGAGTGACGACTTCGTCAAATCAACCTTGGAATCGCCTGTACCTGAAAGACCCACGACAAGCCCGTAGCCGTAAACCTGATTCTCTTTTAAACCGTCGACATAGGCGACATCTTTCACCTTCACGCTCACCTGTGAATAAAGCAGCGGAGAAATCATCAACAGAAGAACCACACAGCTGAGTATCGTGCGTGCAGGATTGCATCCTCGTATATGTACTTTCATCATATGTTTTCCTATCTCGTCAACTCGTCGAGCATCTTCTGAAGATAGTCGGTAATTATCCGCTGTTTTTCCTCTTCGGTGAGATCCATTGTCGCAGTTCCGTTCTCTTCGAGCTGTCTGGCCAGGTTAAGTCCCAAGCCCTGTCTGGTGGTTGTAATGACCATTCTGAAATTCACCACAGACTCGGAACGGACCGTATTGCCCTGAATCGAGCGGGGATTAATCTCGCCGCTAATCGCGATACCGCTTGAAACACCGTTAACAACGTACTGACGCAATCCCTGTATCGTGTAATTGCCGTTTGGCCCGCGGCCGGTCACGCTCACGGCCATTTTCATGGACATGTTCGTTCTTGAGCTCATCTCGACATTGTCACTGTTCGAAATGTTCTTGCTCGCCGCAACGGGCGGCAAAAATGCGGTTATCGTCTGATCGGGGTTCGCGTTGACCGCGCTCGTATTCTTGTTGTCCACCGTTAAATCGTAACGCAGGCGGGACAGATCGTCAATCGCGACCGTTATCGTATCGCCTTCTCTGAGCGATTCGGCGGCCGAATATATGTTGCGGTCCTGCCAGAGCGATGCGCAAAACAAGCGCGCAGAAAACACTATCAACAGCAAGCTCATCGCAGTTCTGAAAACCGAGGTCCTGCGGGTTTTCATCGCTTTTAGCGTCATAGTCCCACCATCACCGTCTTATCTGAGCCGAGCACGCCCTGCATTCGCTTTTTACCATTTACAAAAACACTGATCTTTTCGCCCTCGTCGGCGCTGCCAAGCGATTCTCCGCGCATGCGTATGGTCACATTTCCCCGTTTGACCACAACATCCACAACATCGCCCTTTGTCACCGATGGCGACTGTTTCGGCGCCAGCGACTTCGGCAGAATACGAATCGCACTGCCGTACACCTTTGCCGTATAACCGGCTTCTGACAGAAGCGTCTCAAGTTCATTTCTGTCGATAAAACCGTCCCGGTACAGCTCGACCGGTATCTCACTCTCTTTAGCGCGCTCGGCAAGCTCCGCCGAACCGCTTACATCAGCAATTTCCGATAATACGACTCTGTTCGTCCTGATGTAGTGACGTGCTTTCAGAAAAACACGAACCTCTGCAAACAGCGGAACACTGACAAGCAGCATCACAAGCATGAGAGTGCGCCTAATCATCAGCGTTTCAGCCCTATTGCGGTCGCAAGCATCGAATCCGATGTCTGAATCGCTTTCGAGTTTGTTTCGTATGCACGTTGAGCGACAATCATATTTACCATTTCCTCGACGACCTTGACGTTCGACATTTCAAGAAAACCCTGATGTGTCTTGCCCATGCCGTTAAACGCGGGTTGTCCGGGAATTTCCTCGCCAGAGGCCGCTGTCACCTTGAACAGATTCTGACCGATGCTCTGAAGACCGGCCGGATTGATGAAGCGGTACAGTTCTATTTGTCCCGCCTCTATCTGATCGTCCTGACCGATCAGCTTTATAGTTATACGGCCATCCTGGCTGATGGCGAGCGAGTCAGGCTGATAATCCTCAGGCAGTATTACGGGGGGATCCAGAAAATACCCGTTTGAATTAACGATTTGTCTGTTCGAATCTATCTTGAACGAACCGTCGCGCGTATAGGCTTCGCTTCCGTCATAGAGGAGCACCTTGAAAAAGCCTTCACCTTCAAGAGCGATATCGGTCTTGTTTTCGGTCTGCTGCAACGAGCCCTGGGTGAACATCTTCTGGGTCGCGGAAACTTTCGCACCATGCCCGACCTGTATACCCGTCGGCACCTCTGAGACTTCTGTTGCAGGAGTACCCGCAAGAAGTACGGTCTGATACAGCAGATCCTCGAATTCCGCCCGTTGTTTCTTGAATCCGGTGGTGTTTACGTTTGATAAATTGTTTGCAACTGTATCGATATTGAACTGTTGTGTGATCATACCCGAAGCGGCTGTCCACAGTGAACGCATCATAGTGCTATCCCTCTGTCATAAAATGCTCTGTCAGCACAAATATCCCGTGTTTTCGTTCAGGATATTGTGTTGATTCAGACTTATTGTCGGGATTTTTTGAAGTAATATGAAGCATTTTTGATTATGTCACACCCGCTTCTGGTAACTTAAAGCGAAAGCGGCCGCTGCTTCGAAAATTTTGATTAATAAGGGGGGATACAGGTTTTTTAATCATGATGATAAAAAGAATTGACATTTTGTATACGTATACACAGTCTAACCCATGGCAAATCAAAGAGATGTGGCAAAGGCAGCCGGAGTGTCAAGCGCGAGCGTTTCACGCTTTCTCAATAATCCCGAAAGCGTCAGCAAAGAAAGTGCGGAACGTATTCAATCGGCGATAAAAAAACTCGCTTACCGCATCGATCACTCAGCCCTTTCGCTGAAAACCGGAAAATACTACCGTATCGGCATCATTGCCGCCTCTTACGGTTCGTTTTACCTCGAAATTCTCTCGACTCTCGAAGAAATGCTTTCTGAGGCCGGTTATTATGTAAACATTTATTTTACGCGCCAGTTCGATTATGACAACGTCTACCGCTCGTTCAACGTCAGTAAACTGCTCAACAAGCAGGCTGATGGCTACATACTTTTTCCCCTGCTCACCGAAAACGATGACAACATCATGCAGCAGCTTCACGAGATGAAAGAGCCATTTGTCGTCGTAGATCGCCCGGTTGATCTGCCCGGTATTCACCAGGTTCTTATGGACAATTACAACGCCGGGTGCATCGCAGCCCGAAAGCTCATAGCCGCAGGCAGAAAGAAATTTCTCTTTATATGGGGTCTCAGGGATATATCGTCTTCGGTGGAGCGTTTCAACGGTTTTCATGACGAACTGGCGAAAAACGGTATAGGTCTGCCTTCAGAACGCCAGATAGACGGTAATTTTGATCCTGAATTCACCTATAATATGATAAGCAAGTCGGAACTACCTGAATTTGACGGTGTTTTCGCTTCAAATGATTACTCGGCATCGGGCTTTATCAAGGCGGCGGCGGCCAAGGGATTATATTCACCCCGTGATTACTCGATCATCGGTTTTGACAATAACCCCGTTTCCCCCTTTCTTACGCCTTCACTGTCGACATTTTCACAGCCGCTTCGTGAATTCGGCAAAATTGCCGCATCCAAGCTGCTGGCACTTCTGGCCGGAAAGGAAACCGAAAAAATCAGTGTTCTGAAGCCGCAGTATATTGAACGTGGTTCCGTTTTTTCCGAATGATGAAATCACCTCTCCGCACAGCGGAACGGTGTTATTCATACACACAAGATTCTCGATGAAACAAACAAAAAAAGGAGCGCACAATGAAGTTCGGATATTTCGATGACAAAGCCAAAGAGTATGTCATCACCACTCCGAGAACCCCGTTTCCCTGGATGAACTATCTGGGACATAACGAAATGCTCGGATTAATCTCCCACACCGGCGGCGGATACAACTTCTACAAGGATGCCCGTCTTCGCCGTATATTGCGTTATCGCTACAACAATATCCCCCTCGACATGAACGGCCGTTACTTCTATGTCAAGGAAGGTAATGATGTATGGTCACCCGCATGGAAACCTGTCATGAAGGATCTTGATTCCTTTGAAACACGCCACGGTCTCGGTTACACGAAAATCAAGGGTGTGAAAAACGGTCTTGAATCGGAGCTCACATTCTTCATTCCCCTATCGGACACCTGTGAAGTGCACAAGGCCATTCTGAAGAACACTTCAAACGAAAAGAAAAAGTTCAGCTTTTACTCGTTTGTTGAATTTTGTCTCTACAATGCCCTTGACGATATGACAAATTTTCAACGCAATTTCAGCACCGCCGAAATGGAGGTCGAGGGTTCTGCGATCTACCACAAGACGGAATACCGCGAACGCCGCGACCATTACAGTTTCTACTCTGTCAATGCGCCGATCAGCGGTTTTGACACCGACCGTGACACCTTTATCGGTGCCTTCAACACCATCAGTACGCCCAAACAGGTGTTTGAGGGAACATCAGGAAACAGTATGGCATCGGGCTGGTTTCCCGTAGCATCGCAGCGCATCGACATCGAACTCGCTCCCGGAGAAACAAAGGAACTCGTCTACGTTCTCGGTTTCGTCATTAACAAGCCGGAAGAAAAGTGGGAAAAGAAAGGCGTCATCAACAAGAAAAACGCAAAAGCGCTTATTGAAAAATACGCAACGGTTGCCGCCGCCGACGCCGCTCTGGCCGAGCTCGCCAAACACTATGAAAATCTTTTCTCGACCTACCAGATTGAGTCAGAAGATGAAATTCTCAACCGCTGTGTCAATATCTGGCAGCCTTACCAGTGCATGATCACCTTCAACGTATCCCGAAGCGCCTCCGGTTTTGAATCGGGTATAGGTCGCGGTATGGGTTTTCGCGATTCAAATCAGGATGTCATGGGAGCGGTTTCAATTCTTGCCGACCGCTGCCGCCAGCGTATTCTTGATCTTGCCGCAACACAGTTTTCAAACGGTTCCGCATATCACCAGTACCAGCCACTCACAAAGAAAGGCAACGCCGACATCGGCGGCGGTTTCAACGACGATCCGCTATGGCTTATCTTTTCTACGGTTGAATACATCAAGGAAACCGGCGACTACTCCATTCTTGACGAAAAATGTTCATTTGACGACAAGAAGAGCGACAAGATACTTCTCATTGACCATCTGAAACAGTCTGTCGATTTCATCATGAAAAACATGGGTCCCCACAAGCTTCCGCTCATCGGTCGTGCCGACTGGAATGACTGTCTCAACCTGAACGCTCACAGCATGAACCCTGATGAATCGTTCCAGACCTGCGGTCCCGAGTTCGGACCGGTCGCTGAGTCGGTATTCATCGCGGGAATGTTTATCAAGATCGTGCCTGATTTCATCAAGATATGCAAAGACTGCAAAAAAGAATCATATGTCAAGGGCTACGACAAGGCGGTCGAAGCTATGAAAACGGCCGTTATGAAAGACGGCTGGGACGGTGAATGGTTTGTTCGCGCCTATGATGCCTATGGCAAAAAAATCGGTTCGAAAGAATGCGAAGAGGGAAAAATCTTCATCGAATCGCAGGGAATGTGCGTCATGGCCGGTATCGGAGCGGAATCGGGCGAGGCTATCAAGGCTCTCGATTCGGTGAAAAAGTATCTGGCGACCGATCACGGTATCAAGCTGCAATATCCGGCGTACAGCGAATACCACGAAGAGCTCGGCGAGATTTCATCGTATCCTCCCGGATACAAGGAAAACGCCGGTATCTTCACCCACAACAACTCGTGGATTGTCATCTCCGAGGCGCTCATGGGACGCGGTAACGAGGCTTATGACTATTACAAACGTGTCACCACTCCCTTCAGGGAAGAGATCAGCGACCTGCACATGATGGAGCCCTACGTATATCCGCAGATGATCGCCGGTAACGATGCTATTCATCACGGACAGGCGAAAAACTCCTGGCTGACCGGTACCGCTTCATGGTTCTACATGGCTATAACCCAGTACATCATCGGCGTTCGCGCAGACTGGAACGGCCTCATGGTGAAACCGGCGCTTCCGGATTCTCTCAAGAAAGTCACAGTAAAACGCCGTTTCCGTAACGCGATGTACACCATTCACATCGAACGTACCGGCACAAAATCGCTCAAAGCCGACAAAAGCAAGGTCGCGGGTGATGTGGTAGTCTATGACCCCTCTGTCAAGGAAGAGACTATCTATTGCACGATATAAGCGGGATAGTTATTACCCGAAAAACAAAAAAACCGCCATCATGGCGGTTTTTTTGTTTTCAATCCTCTTCAGCTGTGATAGCACTCATCAACACGGGGCGGCTTTGCTGGCGCTATCCCCCCTTTATGCCAAACCATCAAACAGGATAATTCTGTCGTTAAGGAGCATTCGCATGAAAACACTCTTCGGCACTCATCAGGGCAAAGAGGTGTACAAAGTCGTTATGAGAAACGGCAAAAATCATGAGGTATCGGTAATCAACTACGGTACGATCATCACAAACTACATCGTTCCCGATAAATCGGGTAAAGCGACCGACATCGTTCTCGGCTTTGATTCACTTGAGCCCTACACGGGAGCACATCCCTATTTCGGTGCTACAATCGGCCGTTTCGCAAACCGAATCGGGGGAGCCTCGTTTACAATCGACAATGTTAGCCACAGTATCTCGGCCAATGAGGGACCTAATTCGCTTCATTCAGGGCCATCGGGGCTCGACAGAAAGGTCTGGGATATTGTGAGCGAAAGCGAAAACGAGGTGCGTTTCAGCTGTCTCAGTCCGGACGGTGACGAAGGGTTTCCCGGTAACTGCAAATTTGAGCTCACTATGCGACTTGATGAGAACTCTCTGACGATGGACTATACTGCGACAACGGACAAGCCCACGCACGTCAACCTCACCAATCACTCATATTTCAATTTGAATGGAGAAGGCATCGCAACGGTGGAAGATCACCTGTTTACAGTGTTTTCTGAAAAAATCACCGAAAACGACAGCGAATCGATACCCACGGGAAATATTCTTCCCGTTGACGGCGGCTTCTATGATTTGCGAAGCAGAAGCCGTCTTTCTGATAAACTTGCAGCATTCAACGGGATGGATTACGACATAAACTATATTCTCGACAATGGCTATGCAAAAGCGGCGGAAGCTTTCAGCGAAAAAACGGGAATTACCATGACACTGTTTACCGATCAGCCCGGTGTACAGTTTTATTCTGGCATCTTTCTTGACGATGTTAAGGGGAAAAGCGGACACAACTACCCCAAACACGGCGGATTCTGTTTTGAGCCGCAGCGTTGGCCCGATGCGCCGAATAAAGCCGGTTTCCCTTCAACGCTGCTGCGTCCCGGAGAAATCTACCGGCAGAAATCAGCCTTTGTGATTTCATGAAAGCAAATTTAATATCAGATTAATCAGCGGAGCCCATGGTGAAAAATAATCAGTTAACAAAATTAAAGAAAAAAGCTGATCAAGTCGGAATCCACGCCACTATTGTGAATTTCTTCAAAAAAAACCTGCTGCCGCTGAGCCTTATTTCATTTGTTACGCTGCTTATTGTTTTCAGCACACTCGACTGTCTCGCCCGGGCCGGCGGTGCAGGCGGAGGCAACGGCGGAGGCGGAGGCGGGTTTTCTTCTTCCGGCTCATCTTCCGGTTCGGGCGATTCCGAATTGATATTCTATCTGATAATACAGATTATACGCATCATTCTGATGCTCCCCTTCCCCCTCAATCTTATCGTGCTGGCGCTCATAGCCCTGACTGCTTTTATCATTTACAGAAAAGGCAACCAAATAAGTGCCCTCAACGACATTCCGGTTCCGGGTAAAACCAACAACACTGCCGTCGAACGGATATTGCTGAAAGACGGAACATTTTCAAAACTCGAGTTCACAAAAAAAGTCGAAACCGCCTTCTATAAAATCCAGCGCGCCTGGGAAAAGATGGAAATTGACGATATCCGCATCTTTCTCTCGGATGGTGTTTATCGCCGTTTCAGCACCCAGTTTCTCATGATGAATCTCATCGGTCAGAAAAATATGATCGATAAAGTTGAAATTCGCAATATCTTCATTGATGCAGCCGATCAGGACGGTGATTTTGACATACTGCATGTCGGCATTGACGCCTACATAGAAGAACGCTTCAGCTCTGCGCATGACGGGCTTACACAGTCATTCTCCGAGTACTTCAGGGAATACTGGTCGTTCATACGCAAACGGGGTATCCAGTCACGCGATATCTATCATGCACAGCGCTGTCCCAATTGCGACGCCGAACTTGATTTCAAAATGGGTGAGCTCTCCCGCTGCAACTATTGCGGCACGATCTTCAATTCGGGGGAATACGACTGGGTTCTCGCGGAAATAACCCAGGCACAGGATTATTCAATCGAAACGAGACTCGCATCAAAAAGAAATCAATTTGACGATAAAATCAGAAAAGTTACTGCGGCTTATCCCGATTTTTCCATACAACATCTCGAGGATATCGCCAGTAACGCATATCTGCAGATTCTCAGTGCGGAAACGCTTCATAGTGAGCAGATGGCAAAGCGCTTCATGAGCGATGCGTTTTTCGCAAGCTGGATGAAAGACTTTGAAAAAAATCACAAATCGGGAATAACCCTTGCCTACAACCGTCTGTACCTCAATGCGGTTACACTCGTCAGCTTTCATGAAAATAACGACTCGTATATCGCCGGCATAGCACTGAGGCGCAGCTATCAGCGTCTGGCGATTTCCTCCGACGCAATCAAAAAAATCGATGCCGGGCTGGTCTCTGACAACAGGATGATATTTTTGCAGAGAAACAAATCCGGCAACAGCAGCAAGGGATCGCTGTACGCACACATGTGTCCCGTATGCGCCGCTCCCCTGTCGGACAGCAAGGATATTACCTGTACTTACTGTAATTCATCGCTGAATAATCCCGCAAACGAGTGGATTGTCTGCGGACTGATTGAGGGCAATGACGCCAGTGAATTCATTAGTTCTTTTGATGGCGCAAGCGGAACAACGATGAAGAAGGATCTTTACGATTCGGTTTACGATGTTCGTGATTATGCCTTTAACAATATTCTGGCACTGATCGCCTGTGATGGGGTAATCAGCCCGAAAGAACGTGAATTCGCGCTTTCGGCCGCGAAACGCTTCGGCTACAGCAGCGCAAAAGTCTTACCGATGATCGAACTCGCCATCTCGGGAAAACTCGCGATTCGTATGCCTGAAAATTTAAACAAAAGAAATAAGATTATCCGTTTGATGGAAAAAGCCGCAAAGGCCGATGACGACTACTCGCAAATCGAGCAGGAATTCATTGCCGCGATACGGCAGCAGTTCTTACAGTGATTCCGTATTGTCGTTACCCTTGCCGCAGCTTTCCTGCTGTTCGGCTATGCGGAAAAGATATGCGCCATCATCAACGATGAAACCTATTCTTTCCAGGTACTTTTGCTGCGATGGACTTCCGGGCAGGGCTGTAAAAGAGGTGATTCCGATATTTTTGAAATAATCAACCGAATCATAATAGATGAATTTGCCGGTTTTCATGTCACGATATTGCGGAGTTACATAATCGAGTCGCACCGCAAAAGTATCCCCATCCATCGTTCCGATGAGAACGCCCGCAGGAACAACATCACGCAGTACAAAGAAAATATTATCGTTATGCCCCAACTCGAAACTGAATTTCGGAGAAAAGCGCGATATGTCACTGCGATAAAATCGCAAAAAGGAAAGAAGATATTCCGAATCGGACGCGACAGCGACAATATTGAAATACTCGTTTCTTTTGCGCATGCGGTAAAGATAAAATGAATTGCTGAACACGATAAAGAGATTCAATACAAAAACGGGGAAAGAGCCGATCGCAAATCCGTAACAGGCGAAGATGAGAGAGCCGGCAAGATTGATTACCCGCAAACGGACGAGCGAACTCATCATGAGCGAAACAGCGACGAGAAGCGATCCGATCATGCCGATTATTTCCATATAATCGATCACAGCGAAAATGCTCCGGGCAGCAGCGAAAGAATGTTTGTTTCCATGATTGCTTTGTTTCGATCTGCAAGAACAATTCTTGTATGCTCATCGGAAAACTCAGCGATGACCTGTCTGCAGGCACCGCAGGGACTGGTAAAACCCTCAGCCGAAGAAACAATGACCAGTATCTTGATTTTTTTCATACCGCCAGTAACGGCAGCGGCAATCGCATTGCGTTCGGCACATATGCTTAGACCGTAGGAGGCATTTTCCACGTTGCAGCCGATTGACAAATGCCCCTGTTGATCGATGAGCGCTGCCCCAACCCTGAAATTAGAGTAAGGGGCATAGGCTCTGCCCATCGCTTGTATCGCCGAATCAATACACATGCTCAGTTCATTATCCATTTTTTGACCCGTTTAAACAAGATATCACAGAAAAGACAATATATAACAAACCGGATACAATTGCGAGGTAAAAACCAATATACAGCGAATATGGCTCAGCCTTTGTGATGGAATGAGTCAGCAACTTGAATAGGATCAGAAGAAGATAATACGAAGCGAAGGCTATCCGTACAAACGATACCCACCGATTATGCAGAAAAAGCGATGCGAAGAAAACAAGCACCAGTACGATAGAAGTGATTGAAAGTGGATTATTAACAAAATAACGGCTGTCAAATATATTGAAATAAGCAAAAGGAAGAGTGATAGACACAACACACAGGAGGTTATTCAGGGCAATTGCCTTTTCAGCAGTTTCCAGCTGCCAAAACCATTCCATTACAATACCGGCTATCTTATACAAAAAAGTCAAAAGCCTCAACAGCAGCTCTCTGAGAACATCGAATATTCTGGTCAACTCAGTAACACCTCTATTTTAATTATTATAACAATACGGATTATCTTTCGGCTTTTCACATTCTCAATACTCTGCAATAATCGTCAGGGTTCCGGGAGCAATTGAAGAAACCCGCCTGAGAAGAACCTGCAGCTGCAAATCGTTTTCTATTGCATCGACAAGCGGACGTACGGCTTTCTCGTCGTCATTATGGTAAATCCTTATCACTCTGGCTCCGGCAGGAATTCTGTCAAATACCGCTTTCGATTCGATTGCCGAAGGCGCAAGACCGTCAATTCGCACCCATTTGAGTCCATCACCCTTTGTGGAAGTAAGGGTACAGGGCATTGATAGATACCCGGTATTACCGCAATTGTCAACACCGTAGACCTTAATCGTCATGCTGCGCTCTGCACCTTGATCACCCAGCGGAAAACCGATGTTTATTTCACTGGTTCCCGAATAACAACCTTGCGCGACTGTTATCGCAGCTAATTGCAGCTGCGCATTCACCGCCGATACGGGCTCATCTGCGTGATATTCGATCTTCAATGTTCCGCGATTACCGCTCACGCTGTATTGAATCCTGTCAAAAACAAGAACAGGAGCTTTAGTATCGATCAGAAATTCGCCTTCTGTGGCGGGCACTTCCGCATCCGGTATTGATGCCACTCTGTAGGTGTAGCGGCCGTCCGGAAATTCTGATCGCGGTATTTTCAGTACCGCATTGTTCATCGTGAAAGTTTTTCGATAGCCGGCGGCACTTATATCAAGTGCTATCGTTTTATCAGATGCAAGTGCAAGTGTCGTATAAAAATCGATTGTCGTATCGCCGGCATTATAGCATTTTTTCGAGCTCATCGCCTTTTTTCCGCTTGAAGTGATCAGAACAAAGGGCCCGACCCTGGATTCAAATCTGTTTCCAGCCTGATCCTCGGTTTTCAGTATATAATAGTAAAGGCCATCCCCGCTTGTATCTTTTCCCGCCGCCTTTCCCTCCCATCGGATAGTTCGCGGTAGTTCATTCCAGCTCCAGGTCCAATCCTGTAATGTAATGCCTTCAGAATTGATTATGGAACCTATCCATTTGGTGTTTGTTTTCGAGACTGGGTCATGCCAGATCTCAACCGGATCTATTTTCCCCGAGAAAAGAACATTGCTATAGCGTATCACAACCGAAGGTGCTTCTATGTCGATGGAAAATTGCGAACCCGACTTTGTCAAACGTCTCCCGTTTTCGGTCATCACCTCAAGCCGGGCTGCATATCTGCCCTCCAGCAGCCTGCCGTCATTATTTATCCCGTCCCATTTCCAAAGCATTGTTTCGCCAAGCAATTCCGCTTCAGTGTTGCCATCATCGCTGATTACGAAAGAAGCGACATCTTTTCCAGTCGTATCGCTGATAAAAAGCTCGATTTTATCAATATTGCTGAAGTGTGATATTTCAAATACCTGTTCATCTTTTACCCCATCGCCATTTGGAGAAAATGACGAATAATGAACACGAAATGACAGCTCCTGTTCGCGGTAGAGATTGTGCGCATAAACGGCCGAAACACCGACATAATGATCAAAATTATCCCTGTTATTATACGCAATCGAGTAATCTAATTTCCCTTTCAGCATCTCCACATTGTAATTGATTCCGACACCGCCGCTTATGCCGCCGTTATCATATACGTCAGGTACCACCGTACCGAGACGGAAACGGTATCTCCGCTTCAGCTCAAGTTCAAAGCCGTTTTTAAAGGGAATCTGCAGATAATCGGTAATTATGGACATTTCCGAAAAATAGCGTATATGATAATTGTCATTTCTGTAAAAGATGAAATTTCCGCCGAAAGAAAAAGTGGACATTTCAGAAACGTTACTGTTCGAGGGAAAAATAAAATCCGGCATCAGAAAGATACCGAATTTGGGATCGAATATTCCAATATGCTCTGAAAAGGAGTAGTTGATATCGAGAGGAAAAATTGTCCCTATATTCGGCATCAGCGCAAATGCCTGTTCACCTGAACCGGTACTAATGACCGTCGAACAAAGACCGATACCAAGCATGAAATTATTGCTTAACGGAAAAGCGTAGGCTGTTCGTATACTGTGAAACGAATATTCGTCGTCTTCGAACGGATTAATGGTCGAGTATTCCACCCCGAGTGTTGAGGACGCAAAAGTATAGAGAAACCCGCCGGTGGGATATACCAGCGAAACAGGATATGAAACAGAGCCATAGCTTGCGTAGGCGAGAGGTGTCAATTCATAGCCGATTGAAGCGGGGTTTATGAGAAGCGAGTTCTCAAAATATCCCGATACACCGGTAAATCCACGACCTATATATGCGGGTGATCCGGTTTCGAACATGAGCATCTTCAGATCACGCTTGGCCAGGGCGAATAAACGGGTCTGAGAAAATACCGGCATGAAAAGCGAAACAAACACCAGTAGCGCAAAAATAACATTTTTCATAAGTGGAGAGTATTAAAGCCTCACTGCAATGTGTCAACATCAATACGATGAAATAGCATTTCAAAGGTATTGACAGATAATACCCCTTTGCCTTAGAGTACGCCATGTATGGCGGAAAGCGTGGAATAACCTATATGTCCGGGAAACAGCAAATCAGAAAGATGTGTGCTGATGATATTGTCTGTGTTACAGCAATCGAATCCGGCTGTTTTGAACGGCCGTGGAATGACACAATGATCGGGATAGAGCTTTCAAATGCCGACAGTCTCTGTCTGGTCGTTCAGGATGAAAATGTCTCAGCGTTTCTCATCGCTCACAGAATTGCCGATGAGATGGAATTGATGCGAATTGCCGTTGTTCCCGAAAAAAGGAGACATGGCTACGGACGCATGCTGCTTGGGGCTCTGATACAGACACATCGCGAACAAAGAATAATTCTTGAAGTCGACGAATCAAACAGCGCAGCGATACGGCTGTACGAATCATTTGATTTCATAGTGAGCGGTAAACGACCTCGCTACTACGGCGACAAAGCCGCTTTGCTGATGGACCGCCCTGCCCGCCCGTTTATTGAGGCGATAACAAACGAAAACACCGGAGGGTGACACCCCATGCAGATAAAAGATGCCACATTCATAAAAAGCGCTTCGAAAGCCGGTGAGTATCCCGATTTGATGGGAGCTGAGTTCGCCTTTATCGGAAAATCCAATTGCGGAAAATCATCACTCATCAATCTTCTTGTAAACCGCAAGAATCTCGTCAAGACAGGAAAAAAACCGGGTATGACGCAGCTGGTAAATTTTTTCAATATTAACCGGGGTCAATGCAGCATCGCCGATCTGCCGGGATACGGCTACGCCGAACTTTCCAAAACAGCCCGAAGTTCCCTGTTAAAGATCATAAAAGAGTACCTTACGCAACGCAGGGGGATAACACTGGTCTTTCTTCTTATCGATGCACGCAGAGAACTCGACGATGATGACTACGATTATATCAACTTACTTGCAGAAAACAGGGTGGCGACCGCGATTACCCTGACAAAATGCGATAAGCTGAAAAAATCGGAGCTTCTCCAGAAAAAAAAGGAAATCGCTCAGGCCCTGGAAATAGAAAAGGACGATATCTTTGTGACATCGTCCCACACCAAATTAGGAAGAAGCGAACTTCTCAGAACGATCGCCGATTACCTGTAAAAATTCTTGCGGTCATCAACAGCATCACCGCTGATTTCTGCGAATTCACGCAGCAACTCCTTTTGACGGGTCGACAGTTTTTTCGGAACAACGATGTTTACACGAACATGCTGATCTCCCTTGCCATAAGACCCCAGATAAGGCATCCCGTATCCCTTAAGCCTGAAAATCTGACCGCTCTGTGTCGCCGCAGGAATCTTCATCTTCACCTGTTTGTCATATATGGTCGGCACCTGAATTTCACCGCCTATACAGGCCAGGGGAAATGATATGTTCACATCAATAACAAGATCGTTTCCATGACGCTCGAAAGATTCATGTTTCTTGACATGCACCATGACATACAGATCGCCGCGAATGCCTTCTGCCGATGAAAGCTCGCCTTCACCGCTGATTTTCAATCGTGAACCTGACTCGACTCCGGCCGGAATCTTTACCGATATCTTGCGTTTCTTCGCGGTAAGTCCGCTGCCGTTACACTGCTGACATGGATTGGATATGATTTTACCCTCGCCGTGGCACTTGTAACAGGGTTGTGTCACGGAGAAAAATCCCTGAGACTGCCGTATCGTTCCCGCTCCGTTACAAACTGGACATACCGACGTCTTCGATCCGGGAGCAGAACCGCTGCCATGACACGACTCGCAGGTCTCGTGGCGGGGAATCTCTATGTTCGCCTCTTTTCCAATCGCGGCTTCTTCCAGTGTCATCGACAATTCATACTGAAGATCGGCTCCACGTTTCGGTCGGCGCCCTCCCTGTGTTCTGGAGGAAAAACCTCCCCCGAAAAAGCCCTCAAAAATATCATTTAAATCGAAGTCACCGAAAATATCGGAAAAATCGCTATAAGCGCCGCGTCCGAATCCCTCAAAACCGCCGACTCCTTCATGTCCGAATTGATCGTATTGCGCCCGCTTCTTGGGATCGCGCAGCACTTCATAGGCTTCGGTAGCTTCCTTGAACTTCTCCTCGGCCTCTTTGTCTCCCTTGTTTCTGTCGGGATGGTATTTCAATGCAAGCTTTCTGTATGCGGCCTTGATATCGGCCTCCTGTGCATTTTTCGACACACCAAGGACTTCGTAATAATCACGTTTTGCAGCCAAAATATTGCCTCACTTCATCACAGTCTTAACAACACGATCCCGGTAAAAATCGAAAAAAGAGGTACCCGGTTTCCCGGATACCTCTTGTCTGATTTACTTGTTATCGTCGACCACTTCATAGTCGGCATCGTAAACACCATCCGCGCCGGGCTTCTTGGCTGAATCACCCGACTCAGACTTGGGCTCAGCTTTCGGAGCTTCTCCCTGCTGCTGCGCACTTCCCTGATAAATTCTCTGCGCAAACTGGTGAGATGCCTGCTCAAGTTTCTCTTTCGCCTGTTTGATCGCGGCAAGATCGTTACCCTGCGAAGCCGTTTTGAGATCCTGAACCGCAGACTCAATAGAACTTTTTTCAGCCGGTTCCAGTTTGTCCGCATTGTCTTTCAGAAGTTTTTCGATCGAGTAGATGAAGGTATCGCTCTCGTTACGCGCCTCAATAAGTTCACGCGCTTTCTTGTCCTCTTCCGCGTGAGACTCGGCATCCTTCACCATCTTATCGATATCGGCATCAGAAAGACCGCTCGAAGATTCAATGCGTATCTTCTGCTCTTTGCCGGTACCCAGATCCTTTGCCGAAACATGTACAATACCGTTCGCATCAATGTCAAAGGTTACCTCAATTTGCGGAACACCGCGAGGTGCGGGGGGGATATCGGTCAATTCAAATCGTCCGAGTGTTCTGTTTTGCGATGCAAGTTCGCGCTCTCCCTGCAACACGTGCACGGTCACAGCCGGTTGATTGTCCGCAGCGGTAGAGAACACCTGACTCTTTCTTGTCGGAATTGTCGTATTTCTTTCGATAAGCTTGGTCATAACGCTGCCGAGTGTTTCAATACCCAGAGAAAGCGGCGTTACGTCAAGAAGAAGCACATCATGTACGTCACCGGTGAGAACCCCTCCCTGAATCGCCGCGCCGACGGCCACAACCTCGTCGGGATTAACGCCCTTATGCGGTTCCTTGTTGAAGACCTCTTTGACAAGATCCTGAACTGCCGGAATACGTGTCGAACCGCCGACTAGAATTACCTCATCGATGTCGGCCGCGGTAAGCCCGGCGTCACGAAGCGCCTTGACACAGGGTTCTTTGGATGACTGAACGAGGTGCTCGGTCATTTGATTGAATTTCGAACGGGTCAGGGTCATAACAAGATGTTTCGGACCTGCTGCATCGGCGGTAAGGAAAGGAATGTTGATCTCCGTCTCCATCTTGGTTGAAAGTTCGATCTTCGCCTTTTCAGCACCCTCTTTGAGACGCTGCAACGCCATCTTGTCATGAGACACATCTATGCCGGTCTGCTTCTTGAATTCCGCAATCAGCCAGCCCATTATCTCCTGGTCAAAATCATCACCGCCCAAATTCGTGTTTCCGTTTGTCGATTTTACCTCGAACACGCCATCGCCGAGCTCGAGAATCGAAATATCAAAGGTACCGCCGCCAAGATCGTATACGGCAATCTTGTGATTTGTCTTCGACTTGTCCAGTCCGTAGGCAAGCGCTGCCGCTGTCGGCTCGTTAATGATACGCTCCACTTCAAGACCCGCAATTTTGCCGGCATCCTTTGTGGCCTGACGCTGCGCGTCGTTGAAATATGCGGGAACAGTGATAACGGCCTTTGTAACCGGCTCACCGAGAAAATCTTCGGCAGTCTGTTTCATCTTCTGCAGAATTCGAGCCGAGATCTCCTGCGGGCTGAAATCACCGCTTACGGTTGAAATATGTATCCCCCCGCTTTTGTCATCTGTCACCTTGTAGGGGACATATTTTATCTCGTCACTGAGTTCCGAATACTTTCTACCCATGAAGCGTTTCACTGAACGGATAGTGTTTTCGGGATTGGTAATAATCTGGTTTTTCGCAACCTGGCCGACATGTCGCTCTCCCTTGTCTGTATAGGCGACAATAGAGGGTGTCGTACGCTGTCCCTCAGAATTCTGAATAACGACCGGCTCGCCCCCCTGCATAACAGATA
>JAEWVL010000327.1 GCA_023396665.1 Spirochaetota bacterium | reverse complement strand
TATGAGATCACGAAGGGAGAGGCTGATGCTGTGCATCAACACTTCCTTCAAACTGTTCTTTCCATGGTTCCGGTGAACAAAACCAAGGCACTCAGACTGTTTGCAGAGTCCATCGACGCGTTCAATTCGATCAAGGTCAACCGTGCGATACTCAAGCCGAGAGTCGCGGTTCTCGGTGAGATTCTGATGAAATACCATCCCGGTGCTAACGGCTATGTAGAGGACTATCTCGAGAGAAACGGGATGGAAGTAATTCAACCGGGAATGCTCGATTTTTTCAGACGCGACGAGCTGATCAGACTGGACAAGGTTCGCCGCGGACTGGCCCGGCATCCGCTTTCAACTTTTCTTGTCGGCGGAATATCGGAGCTCGTCTACAGTCATGTCGTAAAAAAGGTTGATTCCATATTCACACAGTTCAAGTGGCAGGTTCCGCACGCCGATTGTTATGAACTAGCAAAGATAACTGAAGGACTTGTCGACAGAACCTATGTCACCGGCGAGGGATGGCTCATTCCCGGGGAGATATTGCGCTTGTCCCAGGCGGGAGTTGACAGTTTTGTGATAGTACAGCCATTCGGCTGCCTTGCAAACCATATCTCCGGCAGAGGACTCACGCAAAGCCTTCGCAAACGGGCACCGCATGTTCAGATACTTTCACTTGATTACGATCCCGATACAAGTATGGCGAATGTTGAAAACCGTCTTCAGATGCTTGTCATACAGGCAAAAGCCAGACAAATGGCCGGGATGGGCAAGCCGCTTAACCAAACGGTAAGTCCGGCACTCAAAAACAGTCTCGATGGAACAGCCTAGCCGCACACATGAAAAATACATGTTTTGGTGATATGAATTTGCCGGAACTTGTGTTCTTCATTGCTGTTTTGTCGAAATATTCCCGAAAAAATACTGTACTTTCATGTAGTGCCTGGCATTTTCCTGTTTGTCAGGAAAGTGCCAATTTGTACTTTCGGCTTTGCTTTTTTACAAATCTTGGTTAATTTTCACATAACGATTGCCGATAATTTATGAGAACATTCTATTTTCTTTTGAGGGGTTTTTCCATGAAAACCAACATTTTCCGCAGCACGTGGGTGGCAGCACTCATTATCATATCATTCAGCCTTAGTCTGACAGCGCAGCAGGCAACCCGAAATCAACCCGCGGCAGAGCAGCCTGCGGCTACCACCGCACAAGGTGCAGAGGAATCTCCTTCTGAACTTGGCAGCGGCTGGCGTGTCGAGGACTACGTTCCTTACATTACAGCGCTTAAGGATCTTGAAAAACTCTCAAAAGATTACGGAGAGAAGGTATTGCAGCAATCCATGGACGAGTATTCAAAAGGAATGGATCTGTTGCACGACATGGAAGCGGAAGTGGAAAACACTAAACGCCGCTTTGCAAAACGGAACAATCTGAACGAGCAGTGGTACTGGCAGGAAATTGACCGTAAAAACCAGGAAAAACGCCAAATCGCCCGCATCAAGTATGAGGCAAAACTGAAAGCGGTAACCTACTTTACCCGCGCCATCAACAGCATGGACAATATCGAAAATCAGGCTCTGATCGAAACAGATCAGTTCATGAACTATAAAATCAAGCTTTTCCAGGCATATGTATCAACGCAGTACGACATTCAGAATCTGAAACCCTGTCTGCCGGTACTGGAGCGCTATATCGCCATAAATGAAGAAACAAAAAAAGACCGATGGGCTTACAAATATCTCGCCAGCTGTTACGGCTTCATGGAAACAACACTGGCAAAATATAATACGTCCATCAGTGAAGAGTTGATTGTCGAGTACAAGCAAAAGAAGAATCAGGCTTTGTTGACTGCAGCTGAAATCGAATACGGCATCGACTCCATCGAGTATCGCAGCCTCAAAGAAGTTGTCGAACTCGACGAAAAGAAATCTGAGCGCATCAACGATTTCAGGTAAAACGAACGTTCAAACCCCGACATCGGTATGATTATTTAAATGAAAACGGCCCTTGCGGCCGTTTTTTTACTTACCAGGAACACCCCTCTCAATACAAAAATGCCCTCTCCATCGCCTCTTGATTACCCATGTGATGAGGGATGTCAATAAAAACGTCTTTCATGTGTTTTCAAGCAAAAGTGACTTTATTGTCGTACTTTCAACATTAGAAATTCCCAGAAAATAACAGTATCTTTTCTCATTGACTGCAAAATCTCCTGTGCAACATAGGCTACTAACACCGCTATCCTAAATGGGGAAGTCCTGTGAGAATCAGGCACAGTCGCGCTACGGTATTGAGTACAGTCTCTAAGTCCGATCGCCATGGTAGCGGTAAATCAAATTTTGTCGCGTAAACAAAAGGAGACGACAATGCAAAAGAAGTGTACAATTACCGGTTTTCCGAGAATCGGTGAGAACAGAGAGCTGAAAAAAGCTCTCGAGAGTTTCTGGAGCGGAAAAATGACGTTTCAGGAACTGGAAGACAGTGCCGGAGAACTCAAAACAAACCACTGGGCTGAACAAAAAAAACACGGCATCGACCTGATCCCGACAAACGATTTCAGTTTGTACGATCTCATGCTCGACACCTCGGTCATGCTCGGCGCCATTCCCCGCCGCTTCAGAACGATCGGTGATTTCGCTGAACGCTATTTTGCCATGGCAAGAGGAAACGCCGAGGCGACCGCGATGGAAATGACAAAGTGGTTCAACACAAACTATCATTACATCGTTCCTGAACTGGAAGCGGATATGCCATTCACACTGGACTGCGCTAAAATCACCGACGAGTACAAGCTGGCGCGATCGCTGGGACACGATGTCAAGATCAACCTGATCGGACCCCTGACCTATCTCTCACTTTCGAAAACCGAAGACGGCAGAAGCCCTCTATCATATCTCGATACGGTCATGCCGCTCTATTGCCAAGTACTTGAGAAAACCGCTGAATTCGACAGTGAAATATGCATTCAATTCGATGAGCCGGTTTTTGTTAAAAATCCCGAAAACACCATCATCGATCTTATTCGACCTGTTTATGATCGTCTTGCGGCGGTAAGCGACAAAAATAAAATCATTGTAAGCACCTATTTCGAACACGCCTGTGAAGCGGCATGCGAACTTGGCCGAAGCACGATCTGGGGGCTCGGACTTGATTTCATACACGGCAGAAAAAATCTTGATGCTCTGGCGTCGATCGCCAACAAGACGCTTGTCGCCGGTGTCGTAAACGGGCGCAATATCTGGAAAAACGATATCGATGAATCCCTGCAGCTTCTCGAAAAAATCGCGCAAAGTATTCCGAAAGAACGCATCATCGTATCGACAAGCTGCTCTCTTCTGCACGTACCCTACTCTGTAAGAAACGAAATTTCATGTGAGCTTAGCGGACAATTTTCGTTTGCCTGCGAAAAGCTCGATGAGCTTTGCCTCATAAGCGCCCTATTTCACGGAGAGCCCGTATCCCCCCTGATGCAAAACGCAATAGATGCAAACAGGGAATTCTTCAAAAAAAGAAAAACCGATCTTGACGGCAATACGAAGCGGACAGCAACGCAGGGCATCTGCAGAGAAGGAAATTTTGACGAACGTTCGGCAATACAGAAGAAGGCTCTCGCACTTCCCGATCTGCCGACAACAACGATCGGCAGTTTTCCGCAAACGGACGAACTGCGCCTTTGCAGAAGCCGCTACAAAAAGGGTGAACTGGCCCGGACTGATTACGAAAGTGAGATCAAACACTACATCGACGAATGCGTCGCTTTTCAGGAGAAGACCGGACTTGACGTGCTTGTGCACGGCGAACCCGAGCGCAACGACATGGTTGAGTATTTCGGCGAACTGATGGACGGCTTTCATTTCACAAAAAACGGCTGGGTACAGAGTTACGGCAGCCGCTGTGTGAAACCGCCTGTCATAAGCTCTGACATCTCGCGCCCCAAAGCGATAACCCTTGACTGGATCGTCTATGCGCAGAGCAAAACACGGAAGATTATGAAAGGCATGCTGACTGGACCGGTGACGATCATCAACTGGTCTTTCGTGCGTGAGGACATAGAACGATCCGAAATCGCCATGCAGCTGGCGCAGGCGCTGCGCATGGAAATCGATGATCTTCAGAAAGCGGGAATAAAGATTATTCAGGTTGATGAGGCGGCGTTCAAGGAAGGCTATCCCCTAAGAAAAGAGAATATAGCCGAGTATGAAAGATGGGCGGTCGAAAGCTTCAAACACAGTGTCGGATCGGCCTGGAAACAGACACAGATTCACACACACATGTGTTACAGCAATTTCGATGACATTATTGATACGATACAGGCGATGGATGCCGATGTCATCACCATCGAGACCGCACGCAGCGGAAACAGGCTGCTGCAGGTGTTCCGGCGAATCGGCTATCAAAATGAGATCGGACCTGGTGTCTACGACATTCACTCGCCGCGTGTTCCGGCGAAAGATGAGCTCGTTTCCGAAATCGAGAAACGGCTCGAGGTCGTCGACAGAAACAAGATGTGGATCAATCCCGACTGCGGACTCAAGACCCGAAAATGGGACGAGGTCGTTCCCGCACTGACAAATATGGTTGCGGCGGCACAGGAAGTACGGGATAAACAGTAAGC
>JAEWVL010000254.1 GCA_023396665.1 Spirochaetota bacterium | reverse complement strand
CCTGAATGAACCGAATATTGAAGCGTGCGCTGTATTCTAACGTTTATGCGGCAATAAAATCTGAAAAAGGGTAACAAGCGGATTTCGGTTTATCGTATCGACGTAACAGCGCCGGGCTGGTTGTTTGAAGATGTCGGCGGTTCCGGGAAAATGGTGCGGAACCGAACTGAGTTTTGACAATGGAATGCCGAGAGAGTGTGCAGTATGTACGGGAAGAATCAGCGATTCGGCATCTTTGTCAAGGATATGGGCGCCAAGTATCTGACCGTTTCTTCTGCAGATAAATTTGGCAAAACCTTCACTGCGATCCTCGATTTGCGCACCAAGAGAATATACGAAGGGAAAACGATATACACGCAGCGCCCGTTTACCGTAGCGGGCGACAGCCTCTTCTTCAGTGAGTCCGCAGCGGGCGATATTCGGCGCTGAAAATGTGTTCCACAGGGTATGGCTGTAACGGGGATAGGTTTTGATCAAGCCGAAGGCGTTTGCCGCGGCACAGGCGCCACGCTCTTCGGCGATTGCGGTCATAAACCAGGGGCCGGCCGCATCACCCGCCATGTAGATGTGAGGAACCTGTGTTCGTAACGATCTGTCTGTGCGGGCATTGTCCAGTCCCGCCGCGGCAAGATCGAGTTTGTCCAGGGCGGCTTTTCGGCCTGCGCAGAGCAAAACCGCATCGACACTGATGGTGTGTTTTTTTCCCGATGAGTGGCAGGTGAGAATCTTTTTCCCGTTTTCGTTCACTATCGATGAGATGCTGGCCGCACATATAATATGAATATTCTCTTTAATATACTTGTCCGTTACTTTTGAAGTGATCTCGCGATCCTCACGCGGCAGAATATGCTCTTTCTCCTCGATAAGTACTACCTTTTTACCGGCAAATGACAGCGCACGGGCAAACTGGGTTCCCGCCGACCCTCCCCCAATAATCGCGATTTTATCGGGAAGCTTTTCCAGGCTAAGAAACTTGTCGGGATCAATCGTGTTTCCCTTGATGCCTTCGATGTCCGGAATGTGGGGAACGGAACCTGTGGCGACGATAATGATTTCGGCGCTGAAATGTTTTTTTCCGGTTTTAATCGTATGCGGATCGGAGAATTTCCCGTATCCCCCCGCAACCTCTATGCCCGAGCTGCGAATCTGATCGGCAAGAGTGTGTGCGCTGAGCGATTTAATGAGAGTGTTGCGTTTTTCGATGGAGGCGCTATGATCATAAGCCTGAGCGGCAAATTTCTGTGTTTTTGTGTGATCTGTAAAAAGTTTCAGGGGGATATCGTGACGGAATTTTGAAGCGAGTTTATAATCGCTTACAATCAGTACCTTTTTGCCGAGACCCCTGGTATAGTAGGCGCTCACAAGACCGGCCGCTCCGGCGCCGATAACGATGAGATCATAATCATATTTTCGCATTACAATACTCCTGTAAAACGATTATTGCGATGTTTTGCCTTGATGACATGGCATCGTCACAGAAAGCAAAGGCATGGCGGCACTATTGTAAACGATATTGCTGAAAGGTCTACCAATTAACATAAAGATTCGGGCGGGTAAAAGCAATTATCGGAAATATACACAAAATAATGCACGCGGCTCGTACGTATATGATTCAAATGGGAAAACATGCGTGGTCCGGTGCTAATGATAGTATTACAATCGCAATAGTGTTACGCTTTGGGGTGGCGGGGGGATAAGCGATCTTTTCCCGGCTGCGCCCCGGGCTTCAGGAACCGAGGCAGATAGTGCAGCAGTAGGAATCGAAATTCTTGTGAATAATCTGTACCTGAGCGGGATTGCCCTCAAAAAAAACCTTGCCGTCGCGGTAGATGACTTTCATGAGATTTTCGTGAAAACCGAGGCCAATGTATTTGAGAAATGACTCTTTGACTGTCCAGACCGTGTAAATCTTTTCGGGATCATCTCCCGCCCACTTACGCTCTTCGTCGGTGAAAGAGATATCCATGAAATAGTATCTCTCTTTTTTTGTGATCTTCTCAATATCGACGGCTCCGCGTCTGCCGCAAAAAGAGATGAGCGCTGCTGCATATTTTCCTGAGTGGGTGATGGAGAGCGGATATTCGCTCATACCCGACAGGTAGGGAGCGCCCTTTTCATAGTAATCGATCCATGCGTTTTTCGCGTCGATTGAGCGTGTTTCCAGAATATTCTTCACAGCAGCGCGACCGGCCGCCCATTCAAGCTGTTTTTTCAAGAGGCGAAATGAATTGATCTTATTTAATTCGTCCTCGGAAAAATAATCTTTCGAGAAGTCTTTTCTTTTGAAAGAAACGGCGGGCATCGGGGTTTCGCGATACCGGTGAATACTTACTCCGGAAAGCGGTTGTACCGAGAGAAAGACTTCGGGGGCGATTTCTTCTATGCCGATAAATTCGAGGGAATTGTCTTTTGCTATCATTGGTACAGTGGTAAAACAGGGGGCGCTATTGTCAAGAGCGAACTACAGGATGATGGCGATGTGAGAATTTTTCTGGAAAAAATAAAAAGATAAAAGACGACAAAATCGTTTTCGCAAACGGTATTGTCGTCATCTGCCGTTTTGATCAGAGTTTTCTTGTGAAGGAAGTATAGGCCATGATTCTCGCATAGCGAACTCCGTCGAAGAATTTTGTCGGATAAAAGTGTTGCAGATAGAAGTTTGACAGAACACCGTATTCAATCAGTGTAGCCGAACGGGGAACGTAATGACCGAAACCCAGTGTTCCGTTCAGCATCCCGTAATATTCGTTCGAATTGAATGTCTCAGAATCATATTTCTCGAAACTTCTCCCCGCAACGAAACCGCTGCCTAGTTTCGGAAGAAAAAACACGCTGCGGTAGAGGTGAAACCTTCCTGCGACACCCGCCGCACCTCCCGCATAGTAGGTCATGACAAAAAAACTGTCGGGGTATCCCTCGTTATCTTCATCATATTTGTAGTCGCCAAAGCCCATACCCGTCATAAAGTGGGGTCCGATCGCAAAGGAGATTGTTTTGGAAAAAGTATAGGCATAGCTGATGGTTAATTCATCATAATGCCATATGATGGGAAATTCGTTCATTGCCGGAGGGGTTTCACCGCCCGTATCCGAATAATAATCGTCATCTTCCATGCAAACACCATATATCAATGAGATATTACCGCTAATAAGCCAGCTTGAAGAACTGTTGATTGTTCGCATATAGGCAAAACCGAGATTGACGCCGGGAGCGGGGCCTTGATTGGAGCGAAGACGAAGTGCGTCATAGGCGGCTCCCGCCATTTTGTCGTCTCCCCCCGCGATGCCCGCACCGGCTTTCAGCTGCAGGTAAGAATCTGCATGAAGTTTCGGCGGAATAAGCAGTATCAGCAGCAATAACAGGAGACCGTAAAAACTCTTCATTCGTTTCTCCTTTTGATTGTTATGAATGATTTCAGGTGAAAGGTAGCAGAAGGGGAAAATAAAGTCAAATAAGAATGAAATACCGCAGGGTAATTGCATATTTCTTGCAAAATTGCCGAGCTGCGTTTGAATTAGCCGGTTTATAAACGAAAAACATGTATAAAATTACAGGGGGAAAGGTAAATGAATCTCGAGGAAAAAAAAGACGCATATTGCGGACTCTATTGCGGGTCCTGTCCGGCTTTTCTTAAAACACAGAAAGCGGTAAAAGAGGGAAAGACAGATTTTTCGGACGATTCGACAGCCTGCCTCGGATGTAAAAGCGAGGTAGTGTCTGAATGGTGCCGGATTTGCGACATGAAAAGCTGCGCAAAAGGGAAGGGATACGACAGCTGTGCCGAATGTGCAGACTACCAGTGTGAGAGGATTCGCTCGTTTGTACATGATCCCGACTGGCTCTATCATATTGAAACACCCTGGTATATTCAATCTATTCGAAAATATGGAAAAGAACAGTGGATCAGGGAAATGAGTGTACGCTGGTCCTGTCCGAACTGTGGAGAGATTCAGGACTGGTATTCGAAGGAATGTTCGAAGTGCAAGATGCCGCAGCGGGGCTATGAGAAAATTAAGTAAAATCGAGAAAATTTTGTGAAAAATATCCTGACTTGGAACTATACTGTAAGCTGGCAGCAGTGGGCGGTTTCTGTACGGAAAAGAACCATACAGTAAGGTTTAATC
>JAEWVL010000238.1 GCA_023396665.1 Spirochaetota bacterium | reverse complement strand
GCTAATCCGTTTTATGAATATAACTTCAATCCGGAGGAGTGATTACGATGAATTTCAGCCTTGTCATCTCTACATTTATTATGATTTTTCTTGCCGAACTCGGCGATAAAACCCAGCTCGCGGCAATGGCCGCCTCTGCGGGATCAAAGCAGCCTTTGGCGGTTTTGATCGGAGCCTCTGTAGCGCTGGTTCTCTCGTCTGTCTGCGCGGTTGTCGCCGGTACTTTTATCGGAGAAAAGATACCTCTGAAATTCATCAAGATTGCGGCGGGGATCATGTTTATTCTGTTTGGCCTGTTATATGTGAAAGAGGCCTTTGTTCCTGAAAAAGCCGAAGAGGTTACAAAAGTTGCTCCGCTGGATATGATCGGCGGCTCGCTTATAAAGGTTGCCCGCGCATTTGAGGAACAGGAGTTGAAGATGCTTGAAGTTGTACGTGAATCGATTCAAAGCGAGTTATGCAGAGATAAACTGGAAGAGATTATCCGTCAGGAACGGAACCATTTGATTGTTTTGGGAAATGTGGCGGATGATAATCTTATCTTCTCTTCTGACGAAAAAAAAGCCTTTGCACCGCTTAAGGCTGATTATGTTTGTCGCGGTGATGACGAGTGCCTGATTGCCGACATGTATGAGCGTGAACAGGCCATGGCTGATTTTTATCGCATTATGGCCGAGAAGAGCGCAATTGTTTCTGTCAAAAACGCGTTTTACCGCCTTTCACAGGAGGAACTGGCGCATGCCGTGGCGATCAGGGAAATTCTTGTTTGATACATTTTTCTTGTGAACGCGTATTGATTGCCAGGTGAGAGGAGTTTTACGAATGGGAGATGTTTATCCGCGTTTCAACATCGCTGAAATACGGCGGACACTTACTGATGTTTGCAGACAATTCGACCGGATCAATGACCGTATTGCGTCGAGGCGCGAAAAACTGACAATGGTAATGGTTGATCAGATCTTGCTGGCCTACGATTATCTCAACGGACTGCTTGAAAAAGACTGTGATCTGTTCTCGCCCGCTGGGATGTATTCCATGCTCGAACTCAATCACATCGTTTTGTGCGGCACCGATGTTCGAAAGCGCCTTGAATACCATCAGCATTTGATGGAAACCAGAAACCGTTTTCAAAAATGTGCCGTTGATGTGCGCGCCTGGTATAAGCAGCGCGGAGCAAAACTTGATCCCTACAGAAAGGCTACTGAATTCTACACTATCGCTTTGAGTATGCCGCAGATGTTTGTTGAAGGTAATCACAGAACGGAAAATGTTATCGTCAATTATCTGCTTGTAACCGAAGGCTGTGCCCCCTTTGTGCTTGATATGGAAAATGCCGTTGCATATCTTGATCTCTCGGCAGAGGTTAAGTATTCAGATCGGCATAATCTGATAAACCAGATAAGCTCTTTTCCCAAACATCGCCGGGATATTGCAGCCGTCTTCGGGAAATACGGTGATGAACGATACCTTAGCAGATGAGTCGGGTTTTCTGGATACCCTATGAAACAGAAAAGTTGATGGCATATTTAGAATAAGCGAGATACTTCGAGCTAAATAGGCGAGGATAATTGTACATGTTTCAGATCATTTCTGTGATGGGCAGTTTGGGGGTGTTCCTTTTCGGTATGCGGGTGATGAGCGATGCACTGCGCAAGCTGGCCGCCGGAAAAATGCAATCGATGCTGCGCGTACTCACTGCAAATCGCTTTCTTGGAGTATTGACCGGTTTAATCGTCACCGCGGTAATTCAATCTTCCTCCGCGACCATGGTGATTCTTGTCGGTTTTGTGAATGCCGGTCTGCTTCGCCTGTGTCAGGCTGTCGGTATCATTATGGGCGCCAATATCGGCACCACGCTTACCGCCTGGATTGTCTCGCTGTTCGGATTTCGTTTCGATATCGGTTATTTTGTAATGCCGGCAATTGCGCTTGGTCTGCCTTTTATATTCTGTAAAGGGGATCACAAGCGCGGTATCGGAGAAGTTCTTGTCGGGTTTGGCCTTCTTTTTATGGGAATCGATCTTCTGAAAAGGGCTATGCCTGATATCAACAGCAATCTCGCCGCCCTCGAGTTCATGAAAAACCTCACAGATTACGGTTACCGCTCTTTTCTTTTATTCATTCTGATCGGTGCTATTCTTGCGGTTCTTATACAATCATCGAGTGCCTCTATGGCGATCACCATTACCATGGCGTACAGGGGCTGGATAAGCTACGATATAGCCTGTGCAATGGTTCTGGGACAGAACATCGGAACAACTGCGACCGCCCTCATAGCTGCCGCGGGAATGAATGTCGATGCGCGGCGTACGGCCTGGGCACATCTTCTTTTTAATAGCTGCGGTGTGCTGTGGATGTGTCTGCTGTTTGTTCCATTCAGTCATATCGTTGATATTCTCGTTCCCGGAAGTGTTTTTGATGCTGCGGCAATTCCCCTTCACCTGTCTGCGTTTCACAGCGCCTTCAATATTGCCAATATGCTGGTCTTCATCGGCTTTGTGCCCGGTACTATTCGCGTTATGGAGCGGCTGATACCGCAAAGCCGGGGGGATGCGGAGGGAACATATGATCTCGTTTACACGAAAACGGGGTTTTCCGTCGCTGACGATACAAACAGGCTGCTGGTGAAACAGGAAATAGCAAAGTTATCGCAACTATGCTACGATATGATATTGTATTTTCTGAATGCACTCGAACAGCATCATGACAGTCTGTTGCAGACTTCATGGATAATCAACAAAAAGATTCAACTCGCAGAAACGATGTGTGAGAAGATAGATGATTTTCTCGCTACTTGCCGTAGTGACTCGAAAGCGGGAGGGGGAAATGAACTGAATGCGCTTCTGATTATCGTCAACGAACTGCATTCGATAGCCGCAGGTTGTTCACGGCTGATTGATCTTCTTCGGCGGCGCGAGCGGAAAAATTTTGTCTTTCACAAGAAAGGGCTCGAGCAGATTATCTTCTTTTCGGAAGAGATCCTTGATTTTATCAGACTGAATACCGATGCGATGCAGCAGAACTTTCATATGCGGCATTTTGACGTTGCCGAGAAGATGGAGAAGGCCATAAATACGAAAAGGGATATGTTGCGCAAGATTTCACGCAGAAAGATGGAAAAGGGAGCCGATATCCGCGCGGAGCTTCTGTTTATGGACATTATCCGGCATCTTGAACAGCTTGGTGACTACTCAATCGCTATTGCACGCACACTCAAGGGGCTGAATTAAAAAAAAAGATGGTTTTCTGAAAGGCTTTATGCATATTTGGCGCAATAATACGGACAGCTCTGAGAATGCATAATAAGAGCTGCTCTTGCCTTAAAAGGGGGGTATTATGCTGCTTACGATGATGAAGTCCAAGATACATCGCGCTTCCATTACCGAGACTGAACTCGAATATGTGGGAAGCATTTCCATAGATGAGGATTTTCTGGATAAAGCCGGCATTCTCGAAAACGAGAAGGTGCAGGTCGTGAACATGAACAATGGGGAACGTTTCGAGACCTATGTGATAAAGGCGGCACGCGGTTCGAAAAAAATCGGACTGAACGGTGCCGCGGCACGGCTGGGCTATAAAGGTGATAAGGTCATCATAATCGCCTATGCGCGAATGACGCCTGAAGAGGCAAACACTCACAAACCGTCTGTTGTGCTGGTTGATGACACAAATACGATCTGCGGAGTACAGTGACATCGCAGATCGTTTTATTCTTGCCTTGAGTGAAATAAAAGGTGTATTCTTTCGTATTCAACCGTGAAATGCTATTGTGAACGTAAAAAAACGGGTAACGTATAATGCTTCTATGATTTCAACGCAAAGACTCTATCAGATCAACTCATCGAGAATTCTGCAGCATATAAAGATGAATCCCGGCAAAAGCCGAATTTCAATCGCGGCCGATCTCGATCTTAACCGTTCTACGATTACGAAGGTAGTGCGCCAGTTTCTGGCCTACGGTCTGGTTCGCGTCACCGGAAAGCGTCATGATACCCCGGGGGCGGGGCGGATGGCCATCGGTCTGGAAGTCAACCCCGCATTTGCCTGTGTGCTCGGCATCGAGGCACAAACTGATTTTTTCAGAACGGTTCTGGTCGATCTTGCGGGGAATATTCTCAAAAAGGACGAACTTGAATACCGTTACAGCGGCGAAACTCTGCAGGAGCAGCTGACAAAGATAATAAAAGACGAATATGATCAAGCGATTGGCACCGCCATGCCCCTTGCCGGCGTGGGCATCGGCTTTCCAGGCATTGTGGATCCCTATAAGGGGATGATCATAAATTCTCACCCGCTTAATGTCAGTAATTTCGAAATGAAGCGCGAACTTGAAAAAAACTGCGGCCTGCCGGTACTCATCGAAAATGACGCAAATTGCTGTTGCTGGAGCGATATGGCTTTTCGACGAACGCAGATGGCGAGAAACTTCATTTCAATTTTAGGCGAATTCAGAAAGAACGATGTTGAATATGACCGCAAAAGAGGCTTTTCTTTCGGTATCGGTATCGTTATCAGGGACGATGTGCTGCACGGAGACAATTTTACCGCCGGTGAGTTTCAGAGTCTGCTTTGCAATCATATAAATCCCCGCCGTTCGCAATTCTCTTTCCCGACTGAAGATCTCGTGGCACTTCCCCAGAACACAGAACTCTTGAAAAAGTTGTTTTCGGAAATAGCCCATAATATCTCGCTCATTGTGAATACCTTTAACATAACAAAAGTGTTGGTTGCGGGTGATATAGCGAGATACCCCGAATA
>JAEWVL010000186.1 GCA_023396665.1 Spirochaetota bacterium | reverse complement strand
CCGGCAAAGCGCATTCATACACATTACCATAGACCGCAACGCTGATTTTCTTTTGGGATTTGCCGTCATTCATCAGTTCGACGACAATTCTGCCGTCGGGATTGAGAAACGTGATCGATTTGACGGTCATTGCAGCGCATCGTATCAGCCTGGCTCCGCAATCGATGTGCGAAGCGGGATTTGTCCCAGTGATTTTTGCTTATTTCCCTAGAGATTCCATTATTTTTCCGTCAGGCAAAAGGCAAAGCGGCACTTCTTTGCCCGCTTTTTTTAGCTTTCTTCTTGCACAGTCCTCTAATTTTGATCCTTTACAATACATAGTAACAAACACACTTTTAAGAACACCCGATTGACATTTCTCAAATACCGGACATTTGTTGAGATATTCACATTCTGCCATAACACATCTCCTTATTAATTGTAATGAGTCATTCGCCGCTATGCAGCCCCAAGCAGTCATTGTTCAGGCAGGAAACACAACAGAGACGAGCACTTACACTCTGCTAAAGTATACAAGAGCGGGCAGGAAGTACTACCGAAGCGATAAGAAAATATGATAAACAATCATCTCTTTTTCAAGTTTTATCATTTTTATGAGAAAATTTTATAACTTACACTGATTTGTATTGTTATCCGCGCATGTATCAGTACCTCATGTATTCCCGCGAAGCGTCAAGAAAAGACTACACATGATAAGCGAAAAGAAAAGATCCACCGCGAAACGGGAGAAAAAGAAAATTTTCAATTTACAGGGTTACTTTACCTGCCAGTAGTTGTTGAATAAGAGGGATTGTGTCTTACCGGAATATCGGGATTGACCTTGCCCCCCATACCCCCCGGAGGGGGGCTTTATAATACTAATGTTATATTGAAAGTCCCCCTTTGGGGGATTTAGGGGGCTTAGCGGCATTGCATTCGAAGCCAAATAAAACAGACAGAAATAAAATCAAAATCGGTACGTATGTACCACAGGGGTGTAAAGATGATCAAACCGCATAAAAAATACATACTCATCGCAGCGTTATTCTTATTATTGAGTGCCGCTCTTATTTGTAAAACAGCTACTGAATTCGGATCCAGAGATGCCGCAAAAAAAATATTGATTATCAACAGCAATTCGAATTTCAAACAGAAAGTAATCACCGGGCTCTTCGAAAAATCATCGTCACAGACACACTATTACAAAGTGGTCGACATCAGTAAGGCAAAAGAAGTGAATCTGCAGGAATTTGACCGCTATATAGTGCTTTGTAAACAGGTCGGCGGAAGAGTCGAGAAGAAATCCAACTCGTTTGTGCAAGGCATTCAGGACAAGAGTAAAGTGCTCATTGTAATGACACACGGATTAAAGAATCCCCTGCCTGAAAACGCACAAAAGGAAATCGGAAGCATCGATGTCATTACTTCGGCTTCAGAGACCGGAAAAATCGAAAAGGTCTCGACCGAAATATACGATTGGGTGAACGCCGAATAACAGCTTTGTCGCTCACCTTGCATGAATTTGCCGGGATGCCGGGCCGAAAGCCCGGCACTTCACGACACCCCGGCGAGCACTACATTTTCGTAAATTTTTATAAATTCGAAGAGTTCCTGAGTAATTTCAGCACTTCTTCAATCGTTTTGCCGTCATAATCTTTACCCTTTTCAACACTCAAACCCTTCTGCATATTCCGTGTCACATTAGCGATAAACGCGGCAATACCGTCTTCTCTGATACAGATCGAAAAGGCCTTGATCTTCGACATGTTGGCGGCGGAAAAGATTCCCTTTTCACAGCTGTACAGCTCACTGCATTCCCAGCAGCCCTCATAGCCCTTTGACATACAGCAGTTACGCTGATAACAGCCTTCATCAGAAAGGTTTCTTTCGCAGCGGTTGTTCCCGCTCTTGCAGCCGTCACATGAATCACGCTGAAAACAGAGTCGGCATATTAATCCGCAATACGCCACGCTTGCAATGAGCTTCTCTGAATCATTCTGAACGTTTTTCACGGATCACCTCTTCTGTGACAAGTTTTCTTCAAAAACCAAATTTGAGGCTTTACGCCACCCGCCTCATGCGGGTGACGCCGCCCTTATTTGCGCAGGCTGTCGAGAGTCTTTCTGGCCTCGGGCACATGGGTAAAAAACGCATTCAGCTTGTCGCAGGGGTAGCTCTCGCACTCCGCACAATTCACATGCTTCTTTTCAATCGCGCAACTGCGCATTTCGCATTGCGTACAATGACCGAACAAGACCCCGTCTGTTGCAAAACAGCCGTGGCAGTTGATCGCCTCGGCAGCGATTGTGCCTCCGTACATGCCGCTCCAAAGTTCAGCGGTTTTTTTGCGTAGTTCATTGTCGTTTGTCATAGTCGCGATGTAAGCGGGACATACCGCACAATCGAGTCCGCAGGCGGCAATATTTTTTGTCATGGCACTCTCCGTTATTCGTTGTATTGCGGAGCAGTATACAACACAAACCATGACATCAACTGTCATGGTTTTGTGAGAAAATCTCCATGGTACGCTTTTTTATCATTTTTCTGACTTTTTCCGGTCTGATGATGCGGAAGGCGCCGGGAAGGCTCATGATGACGGATATCCCCCATTCATTGAGCGGCATCGAAAAGGTGACCTCAATCGTGTTATTACCAGACTCGCGTATGTTCGACCATTCTATGCGCTCGAATATCCTATTCTTCTGATCGGAGGATATCTCCATCACGATTTCCTCGCTTTTCTCCTCGTTCCATTGTTTCAGCCAGGGCTTTTCCGCGAGATCGACATACGGTGCCAGACGCGTCTGCGCCGTAAAGCGCGCTGATTGAATTCTCGCGATACGAAAGAGCCTGAAATCACCTCGCATGCGGCAATAGGCGTACAGATACCAGCAGTTCCAGATATAGACGAGCGCCTGCGCTTCGATACAGCGCCGCGTACTTCGGTTTTCGGCATCGTAATACTCGATCGCGAGACAGCGGCTTTCGTTGATCGCCCTTTCGATGGTATCAATGATTTCCCTTTCACGAAGCGAAGGGGCCAGTTCGATGAAGATATGGCGTGGTGACAGGGCGATACCCTTCTCTTTCGATTTCTGCAGCAGGCGGGTGAATTTGTCACGTATGGCGCCGGTCGCAGCGTCGCTCAGCACTCCGGAGAGGCCTTCTATTGAGGCCAGAATTTTCTGCACCTCGCCGGTTTCGAGCACCTGCCGGTCTATGGTGAAGCCTTCGACGAGCGCGACACCGCCGTCACGCCCGGTCGTCGAATACAGCGGAATGCCCGCCAGCGCCAGCGCGTCGATGTCGCGGTATATGGTGCGCACGGACACACCGAAGCGCCGCGCAAGCTCGGGTGCCGCAATCTTTCTTTTGTCAAGCAGCAGATTCAGAATGCTGAAAAGCCGTTCCGCTTTCATTGAGACTCCCGTTGCGAAATTACAGCCGATGTTCCGCTGCCGGCACGCTACGGCTTTCTGAGACTGTTTCTGTCACGCCACCCATATCAGACTGCCCTCGGCCTTTTCGATGACCTCAAGGCCCTTGTTCTGCGCCTTGTTGATCTTCTCGCTGACACGCCAGCTCTGAAAAAGATCGGAGCGTGCCGGGGCGAGGCCCATGCGGATCTTCTCTTCGACCGGGGCGTCGGGGTCAAGCCACAGATTCTGTTCTTCTTTCGATAACAGAAAAACGGGAAAGCGGTCATGGTGAAACTTGCGAACCAGATCGTTGGGTTCGGTGGTGCCGAAGGTGAAGCGGTACTGCTGCTCGTCTTCGGCGTACTCCCACAGCCCGGCGACGCAGGCGAGTTGTTTTGTGCGCAGTTCGGTCAGGTAGGGCACGCTGAACTCTTTTATCGTAGTCTTCGTCTTGAGCTGCACCTCGCGGCTCTCTTTGTCGAACTCGACGAAGGCCCGAAGGGGGATAAGGCAGAATTGTTTTTTTTCGAAGGCCCGGTAGTACATCCAGTTGCCGTTCTTACTGTCATTGACGGGCAGTCCTTTCGCGATGAACCCGGGCGTGTTCGGAAGCAGGTTGTCGAAACGGAAGTTGGTGCCGGGATTATACATCGCACGTGAGCCCTGCTGCCATTTCCGCTTGAAGCCGAAATGGTAATTGTCGGCGATCCGCCTTGATCCCTTATAAAAAATGACAAGGCCCGTATTCGTCGGCGCGGTGTTGAAACTGATGCGCGGCGGGCTGAGAAACTCGTCGATGCCGAAATCCCTTTTGAGGGCGTAGATGAAATCGCCTGTAGCCTCATCGTTCAGAAAAAGATACCCGTTCTCGTCATTTATAATCGACTCGACCACCGGATCGTTTTCGGGATGAAAAATATAACGGGTACACATGAGCCCTCCCCCTTTATTTCTCGCATCTGTCAGCTACGGCACGATCGTCTTTATTCACCCGTATGGTTGACATGCACGTCGATACCCTTTCACAGAATTACAGTAAAATTCACTGTCGTCAATCGGTTTTTACGCGCATTTTGAATGCTCTGCCGCAAAGGACCCGATAACGGTTTGACAAATATCCCCCCGCTTTACATGCGTATAGCATGCCCGATTCTTCGAAACACTGCGTACACATCGACATCGACAGACTCACTGAAATTATTTTTCCCGAAGGAAGCCTCGGCGGCGCCCCCGTGTCGCGGCCGCGCGCTTGCAGTGCCGGCGAAACCCGGCACACATACAACAATTCATCAATCAGCGGCTTCGCGAGCGATATCGCCGTATCGAAACAGTTCGAGGGCGAATTCGTGCAACTGCTTGTGTCGGGCTTTGCTGAGAGCGTATATCGCGATGATGACGGCTTTCATGTCGAAAAGATTGTGAGCACACATGAGCCGCCCGCGCAGCCGCGGCGTAGCGATCTCGCAGAGCTTAAACTCTGTGCCTGGTTTTTCACGACAGACAAACCGATCGGAGAGCTGTGCCTTGACCTTGTCTATTGCAGCGGAGATGAAGACGACGAGAGTCTGTTTTCACTGAAGTGCCGGCCCGACGAACTGCAGAGCGAGTGCGAGCTGTGGATACAGACATATCTGGACTGGTGCGACAAAAACGAGAAGCATCGCCGTGATCTGCGCTTACGTCTGCAGCAGCTGAAGTTTCCCTTCGACGGTTTCCGCAGTGGCCAGTATGAACTTTCAAAAGCCGTGTACCGCTGCATTCGCGACGGCGTCGTGCTCTTCGGCGAAGCACCGACCGGTACCGGCAAGACCGCCGCGGTGCTTTTTCCCGCACTGAAGGCGCAGGCGAATAATTTCTGTGACAAGATATTTTATCTGACGGCGAAAAACGCCGGTGCGGCGAGCGCCGAAAAAGCGGCAGCCCTGTTTAACGGAGCCGGTGCGGGCCTTCGCTGGATAACGATTACCGCAAAGTCGCGCATCTGTTTCACCAATGGTGACGAAAGCTCGCGTCCGCAGTGTTCGCCGCAAAGCTGCCCCTACGCGCTCGATTATTTTTCACGCAGAGACGCGGCCCTCGAATCGCTCTTCAGCGAAACGGATTTTTGCCGCGAAAAGGTCGAGGCGATCGCCCGCCTGCACACGCTGTGCCCCTTCGAACTCTCGCTCGATCTTGCGCTCTTCTGCGACCTCGTCATTTGCGACTACAATCACGTCTTTGACCCGCAGTCGCGGCTCAAGCGCTTTTTCGATTTCGGCAAAACGGAACATGTGCTGCTCATAGACGAGGCGCACAACATGATCGACCGCGTGCGGGCGATGTTCTCGGTGACACTCGCCAAGAGCGACATCATGCTGCACAGAAAGGGAAGCCATACACCCCTGAAAAAATCTCTCGACGAACTGAACAAGGCCTTTATCGCGCTGCGTAAGAATTATGACGACAGCGATGCCGTATGCGAAGAAAGCCTGCCTGCAGAGATCGCGAAGGCCGCGCAAAAGTGCCGGCGTAAAATCGAGTATCTTCTCGACGGCGGAGTTTCGCTTTCTGAATCGCAGCTGCAATTTTATTTTCAGCTGCTCTCGTTCAACGCCATCGCCGAGCGCTACAGCGATTCGTACAGAACTGTCATAAAAAAAACAAAGACCGACACGGAGCTCAGCCTGCGCTGCATCGACACCGCACAGGAGGTCGAGGCCGTGGTGGCACAGCAGCGCAGCGCGGTATTTTTTTCGGCCACGCTTTCACCCGGCGGCTATTACGAGGCCCTGCTCTCTCCGACGCTCGCGCATACGGCCATCTCGCTCGATTCGCCCTTCGATCGCGAGCGCTGTTTGTATTTTCTGCGCAGCGATCTTTCAACGCGTTACAAGTTTCGCGACGAGAATCTGCCCGCGTATGCGGCACTGGTGCGAATACTCATCGAAAAGGTCAGCGGCAACATCGTCGTATTCTCGCCCTCGTTCAAATTTCAGGGAGCGCTCGTCGACGCACTCGGCATAGAGGGGCGGGGGGATACGGGACGCTTTGGCGAAATCGCCATTCAAAGCGCCGCCTTCACTTCGACAGACCGTGAGGAGTTTATCGACAAGTTTCACACCCGCACGAATCTGAAGGCCTTCTGCGTCTGTGGCGGTTCTTTTTCGGAGAGCGTCGATCTTCCCGGCGAAAAACTGATCGGGGTGATCATCTTCGGGGTGGGTCTGCCCCAGATCGGTTTTGACAACGATATCATCAAGGACTATTTTCAGCAGAAGTTTTCAGCGGGATACCAGTTCGCCTATATGTTTCCGGGCTTTAACAAGATACTGCAGGCAGCCGGCCGCGTAATCCGCACAGAAGAGGACCGCGGCTTTGTGGTACTGGTCGACGACCGCTACGGCTCGGGGGATTACCGCAGGCTTATCCCCCCGCATTGGAAGCTGCAGCCGAAGACCGACGAAAAAACGATTATCGAAAAAGTGACCCGCCTTCTCGAATTAAACCCAAGCCCTTCATTGTAAAGAAGGGGCTATTGTGCACTTGTGAGAATCTGCCTTCGG
>JAEWVL010000136.1 GCA_023396665.1 Spirochaetota bacterium | reverse complement strand
GGTCATGACCATTTACGAACAGATACAGAATGCTATCGAGTTTATCGAGAGCAACCTGAATGAGAATCTGCGATGCGAGGAAATCGCGTGGGACTGCAACATGTCCGAAAGAAGTTTTCATAACTATTTCGGCTGCGTCACCGGATTCTCTTTCAAGCAGTATCTGATCAAGCGAAGACTTTCGCGCGCTCTCGATATGCTGAGTGATGAAAAACTGCAGGTGGTCGACATCGCCCTTGAATCCGGCTATGAGACACACGAATCTTTCACGAGGGCCTTCAGGAAAGAGTTCGGAGTAGCGCCTGTCGACATCAGAAACAATCCGCAAAAAAAGATGAATCTGCGGACAACCGAAAAACTTCAATTAATCAAGGAGATGTATATGGGCGTTATATTAAAAAAACTGCCGGAGATGAAGGCTTTGAGTTTCAGTGCAATGGCACCGGACAGCGAAGACAAGGCAATCGCGAAAATGTATGAGTGGATTAACTCGAAAGGGCTGAATGCGCAGCCCCGCAGGGTATTCGGCCATAATATTGACAGAAACGGAAATCTTGCAAATGATCCGCAAAACGAGGGTTACAAGGTGCTGCTGTGTTTCGAGAATCAGGCGGATGTCGACTGTGAAGGTGCGACTGTCGAGACGATAGAGGCGGGTACTTTCGTCGTGACCGGCATTGAGGGTACCTGCGAGAACGACCCTTCGGGGCAGTGGATTATCGCGGGCTGGCAGAAGCTGAGCGATATGATAAAAGAGAAAAATTATCAGATCAAACAGCCCGCGCGCTGGTTCGAGGAGCATCTTGAAGCCTCGAAACCGGGATATATGCGTATGGATTTGTACGTAGAGATTAATTGATAAATACTATCATGTTACAAATAAACGGTCACGGTTCTGCCGCGGCCGTTTTCGCGTAATCAGGCGTGGCCCGCACTGCCGAAAATACGCATCTGTTCGGCCACGACCGCCGAGACATTCTCTCGTATCGAAGCGATCATCACGGGATAATCGTTGTAGTACCCGCCGGCCTGTTCCAGAGAGGCCTTTGCCGAGGCGATGGCCGCTTCCGACATGCCGGTATAAAAATTAATCTTGGCGATGCCGAGCGAGATCGCCTTTCTGAAATCGTCCGCCGCAATGCCCGAACCGCCGTGAAGCACCAGAGGAACGCCCGTTCGCCGTCGTATGGCGTCGAGCCGCACGAAGTCGAGCTTCGGCTCGCCCCTGTAGCGGCCGTGCGAATTGCCGATGGCGACGGCGAGCGCGTCGATGCCGCTGCGTCTGACAAACTCTTCGGCCTGCGCCGCGTCGGTGTAGAGGGCCGGGTCTGCCGAACCGACGAGTGCGCCCCCTTCGGCACCGCCGACGGCACCGAGTTCGGCCTCGACCGTGATGTTCTTCGGACGGCAAATCTTTACGATCTCGGCGCTCTGCCGCACGTTTTCCTCGAAGCCGAGCGATGAGCCGTCGAACATGATCGAGCCGAAGCCAGCGGCGATTGCGCGTTCGATGGCACCGAACGAGGTGCCGTGATCGAGATTGAGCGCGATGTCGAATGTTTCTTCGGCGGCGATTGCGCGCAGCACCGGCACGATGTGTTCGATCGTAACGTAGGGAAAGTGAACTTCGGCGATGTTGAGTATGACGGGCGAGCGCGTCGCCCGTGCGGCGTCGATGATCGCCTCGAGAAAGCAGAGGTCGATTATATTGAATGCGCCGATTGCGTATTTTTCAGCATAGGCGCGATCGAGCAGTTTTTTCATAGATACAAGTGCCATTGTCGCCTCTTTTACGGGGGGATAATTGCAGCCGAATCAGGTTTCAAAAAAGAATCACCCGCCGTTCGGGTCAAGCTTGGGCCAGCCCTCATTGATTTTTCGGGTCATCTCGTCAAAAGAGACAAGCCCCGAGAGAGCGTCATACTCGCTTACACAGCAGGCTCCGGCGGCGGCCGCATATTGCAAGGCTTTTTCGGGGCCGAAGCCCAGCAAAAGCGACATCAGAAAAGCCGCGATTGCCGTGTCGCCCGCGCCGGTCGCCGAAACGATTCGCCCGGCCTTATAGCTTCGTTCAAAATGTTCATAGTTCGACCAGGCATGGCGCTCGAGTCCGAGTCTGTCGCAGCACGATTGCATGCCGCCGCCGCATTTCAGCATTAGGCCCGGTTCACCGCATTTGAGCAGAATGCAAGAGGCTCCCATGTCGAGCGCCGCCTGCGCGAGCGGGCGAATGTCGCGTTCTATGTCGGCGACGGCGGTGAGTTCGGTTCTGTCCGCCTTGTGCGAGAGGCTCTCGTATTTATCGCGATCGAGCATGAACAGAAGTTCTTCGAAGCTGGGTACGAAAAAATCGACATAGGGCAGTGTCGCTGCGAGTATGGCGCGCCAGTCGGCCTTGCCGGCTTCGGAGTTCGGGTCGACGGCGGCCAGATCGAGCGAGGTGCAAACACCCGCTTCGCGAACCGCTTTGAAAATTTTCGTGAGTTCACGGCCGCCGTCGGAATACAGCAGTTTCATCTGCGTCGGGTAGCCGAAGTGAAACAGCGAGGCTACTTTTATCGCGTCAAAATCGAGATCGTCGAAACAGAAGCTGTCGTTGGTGCCGCTGTAGTGCAGAAACATGCGGTCGTGTCCCGGAGGCGCGAGAACGATCGAGTAGGAGGTGCCGCTTTGCGCGGAGACGATGAGCGCCTCAGCGATGCCGCGTGATTGTACGATACGCGAAATGATCGCGCCGAAATCGTCGTCGCCGGTTTTTCCCATGAGGCGCACGTCGGCGCCGAAGAAGGCAAGCGCAAGGCCGGTGTTGGCGACAGAGCCGCCCGGCGAGACCTGCGCTTTTTCGACGCAGAGAAGTTTTCCCGGAACAAAAAGCTCGTCGATCGGTCGCTTGTCTGCGCCGGGAAAAGCGGGGGATATGTCCAGGCAGATGTGCCCCGCGCAGACGACTTTTTTCCGGATATCAGCTTTTGTCACTCGTATCCCCCCGCCGCTTTTTTAACTGACATTCTTTGAAATTCTTCTTTGTCTGTTTTATATAGAATATGAGGGCGCAGGGGATTGCCGCAAGCGATGTTCGGGTGATCGAAATGATCGTGTTCGCGCAGCTGTATTTTCTGCATGACCCGTATCGATGCCTTGTTCAGTGTTGATGTGAAAGAGTAAATTTCGTCGAGATCCAGAACATCGAAGCCGTAGTGAAGGCAGCGGCTTGCCCCTTCGCTTGCGTAGCCTTTGTTCCAGAATCTGTTACTAAGGCGCCAGCCGATTTCGACGCAGGGTGTGAACGCGGCTTCGAAGGTCGCGGTGTAGAATCCGATGAAGCCGATAAAATCGCGTGCGTCTTTTGTTTCGACCGCCCACAGACCGAAACCGCAGTGCTGAAAATGCTTCGTGATTCTGTCGACGAATTGATCCGATTGCTCTTTTGTCAGCACAGACGGAAAGTATTTCATTACCTGCGGATCGGCGTTCATCTTCGCAAAGGGCGCTCTGTCTTCGTCTTTCCACAGTCTGAAACCCAGTCGTTCCGATTCAATTATGTACATGGCGCAGCGCTCTCCCGTATGTGAAAGACTTTCGTTGAAATGATACAAATGTTCACAATCCGAATCCCGATTGCATTAATTCGTTAAGGCGGCCGACAAATCTGGCGGCCGGCGCTCCGTCTATCACGTCATGATCTATCAATACGCTCATCTGTAAAAATTCGCGTAACTCGATGCGCCCGTCGAACGCCGCCGGTTTTTTGAGGATTGATCCGGGCGCAAAACATGCGGGATGAATGCAGTGAATAGAGTGAACGACAAGTTCGGCAACGTCAAGTAAATATGATGCGGCGGGATGGTCTCCTGGATTATGAGGTATGTTCGGTTTCGGCTTGATCGGCGAGTTGAAGTAGAAGTGAAAGCGCGACGCGAAGCGGGAAAAGAAGATCATACCAGTAAAGCTGGAGGAAAAGACCAAATCAACAGAAACTATAGTAAGCTACTTGAGTTTTGAAATCTCATCTTTTGAAAGACCGGTATATTTCATAATGACTTTGACATCCAGCCCGTCCTCGAGCATTGTTCTGGCTGTATCGTAAGCTTTCTTCTCGATACCTCTCATTATAC
>JAEWVL010000045.1 GCA_023396665.1 Spirochaetota bacterium | reverse complement strand
ATGGAGACAACAAAGCGGAGATTCGCCTTGATAAGAACATCTTTCGCTTCCTGATCCCCTTCGCGGGCCTTTCTTGCGTAAAAATCTTCTTCTTCACGCGTGAGAAGTTTTATCTTGTTTATTTGTTCAAGGTACCAGGACAGAGAAGAATCAGACGATCCGCTTTTTACTGTACTTTTTTTATTTTTTGGTTGACCCTGAGACTGCACCAATTTAACCCTTGTCTGCGTCATATTATCCTCAAAAACCCTTCCAATTTTACGCGAATTCTTATTCATTGAAAAAATAAAGCAATCATTAATTCCCGAACTGGAAAAATTATCACTCTTTTCATCACTACAACAACCTTTAGCGCTCATCGACAGTGACATTCTTTTTGTCTGATCCCCTCAATAAACTGTTGCAGCCAGTTATTAGTAAATTACAATGTACCAATGAACGCAAGACAAACAGCCAAAATTGAAATACTTCCAGAGTCTGTTAAGCACATGATCGCCGCAGGAGAGGTTGTACAGGGCCCCTTTTCGGTTATCAAGGAACTCGTTGAAAATGCCATCGATGCGGGTGCCGACAGCATTGATATCATGACCCGTGATGGAGGACTATCCTGCATCAGGGTAATAGATAACGGATGTGGCATTGCAAGCGACCAGATCGCACTCTCCGTCGTTGAGCACGCCACCTCAAAAATCAGAGCCATCGCAGACATAGAAACGATAGCCTCTTACGGCTTCAGAGGTGAAGCGCTCTCGAGTATCGCTTCTGTTTCACGCCTGAGCATCAGTTCTCGTCAGAAGGGTGCCCAATCGGGAGCCAGGTTGATTTCAGTATTCGGTGAGGTCAGCATTGAAGAATATCAGGGACAAAACGGAACAAGCGTCCTGGTTGAAGAACTCTTTTACAATACCCCGGCTCGAAAAAAATTTCTCAAGAGCCAGCAGAGTGAAAGCCGCAACTCATTACGCGTGGTAAGCGCACTTGCACTTGCAAGACCCGGTATCGCTTTCAGCTACCGAAACGATGATCGTCTTATCTACGACTGTCCCGCAGTGGAATCTCTGAAAGAGCGGATACAACAGCTCTTCGGTCCTAAAGAAACAGCGCATCTCATCGAGGGCTCCATCAATGACATAGAAGTAGGCATATCGGGTTGTATCTCGGACGGGTCTCTCAACAAGCCAACTCGTGCCGGACAGTACCTTTTTGTCAATAATCGTCCGATTGAAAACGCGTCCTTTTCTTTTCACATACGCCGAGCTTACGATTCTTTGATGGCGGCGGGAAAACATCCTCACGCCTACATCAACATTTCGCTCCCACCGGGACTCGCCGATGTCAATGTTCATCCGGCAAAACGGGAGATTCGATTTTTTGACGAAGCGTATATGGGCTCACTTGTATATGGTTTCTGCCGTTCTCTGCTTGACCGAACTTTCAGCATTATCCGCAATGACGGGCTGAACAGCGCAGGGCAGGGACAGGTAATTGAAGAACCGGATGCCGGCCAGAATCTTCCGGACGCCAACAAGGTATATGAATCACCATCACCCTATGTTCAGGCTCATCCTTTTATTCCTTCTTCAGCAACGACGAAAGCACCTGAAACGCCGGCCCTCTTTAACGAGACCTTGCATATATCGGCAAATCCGTTTCAATCAGATTCTTTCACCATATACGGCACACTGTTTTCGACTTATGTGCTCGCCGCCGTCAACGATGAGATGCTGATAATCGATTTTCATGCCGCACACGAACGCATCATATATGATCGTCTCATTCGGGGGGATGAGGACTACGACAGACAGCTTCTCCTTGAACCCAAACTGATTCATTTTCCGGCACACTGCCGGGGATATATCGACGAAGTGCTTGAACTTCTGGTGAAGAGCGGATTCGATACGGAACTGTTTTCCGATGATTCTTTTGTTGTACGCTCAGTACCCGGCATACTTCATGTTGACGAAAGCGATGCGTTCTTCGAAGAATTGTTAAACGAAGACAAGAATAATAGTTCATTCATAATTGACCGGAAAAAATTATTACTCGAACGTGTTGCCTGTCACAGTGCCAAGCGTGCCGGTGATACCATGACGAATGACGACATGAAAGAACTTGTTCATCTGCTTTTTTTCAATGAACAAAAGCATGAACTGCGATGTCCCCACGGTCGCCCCTTCGTATTCAGACTGACAAGAACCGAGCTCGAGAAATTTTTCTCGAGAAGAGTGTAGACACGCAAGACCTTTCATAACGAAATGAGGGATCATGAAAAAAATCGTTTTTGCAATATCCTCATCAGTATCCATTTACAAGTCCTGTGAAGTGATACGCCGTCTGGTGCATCTGAATTATGATGTTCATACGGTGATGACCGAAAATGCCACAGAACTGATCAGACCGCTGCTTTTTGAATCACTCAGCGGAAATCCCTGTTTTTACGACACGTTCAGGCGTGATGCTTTTTCGATGAAACACATATCGCTCAAAAAAGATGCGTCCCTGTTCGTTATCGCACCCGCAAGCGCGAATATAATCGGCAAATGTGCGCACGGCATCGCAGATACCCTGCTTACGACAACCTTTCTTGCGGTCGAGTGTCCCGTTCTTATCGCCCCCGCAATGAATCCCTCGATGTGGAACAATCCCGCTGTTCAGAACAATATAGCCTTACTCGTCTCGCGAGGAGTACACGTTGTTGCACCGCAAAGCGGATTAGTCGCCTGCGGTGACGAGGGAACAGGAAAACTGGCTACTGTGGATGATATCGTTGAAAAGATCAGATCTATTATCGGGTAAACGTGTACTGGTGACGGCCGGTCCAACCAGAGAGTGGCTTGATCCCTTCAGGTTCATATCAAATCCGTCGAGCGGCAAGATGGGATTCGCCCTCGCGAACGCCGCTCTTGATTTTGGAGCCCGGGTAACCCTTATTCACGGGCCGGTCATGCAGGTACCGCAAGGCCTTTCGGAACACGCCGAAACACTTGCCGTCGAAAGCACCGGACAGATGTGTGAGGCCGTGTTGTCAAAAATACTGGCGGCGGATATGCTCGTGATGGCCGCAGCCCCCTCCGATTACACCCCGATCGAACGAGAACAGCAGAAAATCAAAAAAAATGAAGAAACATTTCAGATCGAATTGAGACGGACACCTGATATACTGAAGCGTGTCGCTGCATTGTGTGCACAGGAATGTCATTTCTGCATACGTATAGGCTTTGCCGCTGAAACGACAAACATTCACGAATACGCACGCGAAAAGCTTCACAGCAAGGATCTTGACATGATTTGTTTAAACGACATCAGTCAGCCCGATGCCGGCTTTGCAGTTGACACAAACAGAATATTCGTGTATAATCGCAAAGGTGAGTGTATTGAGCTTCCGCTAATGACCAAAACCGACGCTGCCCGTTCGATACTCACGCTTTCATCTGATTTTTTCAGACACTGAAAGGGGGTGCGCGATGTATGTCAGAGAGCCCTTTGTTGCGGGAAGGTTTTATACCAGAAACGGCGAAGAACTCGCAAAAGAAATTTCCGGATATCTGGAAAAAGCGGACATTAAACCGAAAGACGAGGTCTGTGCCGTCATCGCTCCCCACGCCGGCTATCTGTATTCCGGCCAGATAGCGGCCTACGCCTATAAGCTTATTGCCATGCAGGAATACGACACGTTCATAGTGTTGGCTCCCTCTCATTATGAACGATTTGCCGGTGTTTCAATCATACCGGACGGGCTGTTTCGAACCCCGCTTGGTGATATGCAAATAGATGCGCAATTTTCCGCGGAACTTATGAAATGCGAGGCGTTTACGTTTATTGAAAACGCTCACACTCCCGAACATTCTCTGGAAGTGCAGGTTCCTTTCATCCAAACCGTTGCGCCGAAGTCAAAACTTGTGGCACTGGTGCTATCAAATTCATCCCTTGATCTGATGAAACTGGTCGCGGAAAAAATCGCGTCAGCGGCGGCTCAATACAAAAAAAAGATACTGCTCGTAATTTCCAGCGATCTTTCTCATTTTCACCCCTATGATGAAGCGGTGGCACGCGATTCAAAGCTGATTCGGACACTTGAGCATAGAGACCCCGAACTGTTGAAAAATGTTATAAATGAAGGATACGCAGCCGCCTGCGGCGAGGCTCCGCTTCTTACCGGCTTGTATTATGCGGGCATACGGGGAAATTATGTATTTCGTAAACTGGCTTACGCCAATTCGGCAGATACTTCTGGCGATCGTTCACGGGTCGTCGGGTATCTTGCCGCAGCGCTTGAAATACCGCGCTAGGAGTTATTATGGATTTTTCACTTTCACAAAAACAGCAGCAGTCTCTTCTTGAACTGGCTCGGCACACTATCGCTGAAAAACTGAATATTACTTCAGCGGCTCCTGAATGCGCTGATCCCCTTTTCGACACCGAGCTCGGTGCTTTTGTAACGTTGCACAAAAATCACGCCCTTCGCGGCTGCATCGGAACGATTGTCGGTATTCGCCCTTTACGCGAAACGATACGCCAGATGGCTCTTTCAGCCGCCTTCAGTGACCCCCGTTTTCCGCCACTGAAGGCCTCTGAACTTGATGAAGTAGTCCTGGAAATATCTGTGCTCTCGCCTATTGAAAGCGCAAGCATCGATGAGATCGTTATTGGCAAACACGGTCTTATACTATCGAAGGGATACAGGCGGGGATTGCTGCTTCCGCAGGTTGCAACAGAAAACAATTGGACAAAAGAGGAGTTCATATCACATACATGCATAAAAGCCGGATTGTCGCCGGAGGCATGGCGGGAAGGTGATTACACTCTGGAGAAGTTCTCGGCCTTTGTCTTTGGAGAAAACGATCAATAAAAAATATTTCAGAAATAATCATCTTGTTGTATAACGTTGCACTTGAAAATTTCGTCCGTATCAGCATATCCGGGTCTCCCGTGAAATTTTACAAACGAGGTCTTTTATGAGTCGCAGTAGTATCAATCGCAGACAATTCACCGCTTCCGCAACAATCATCCTCATGCTTGCTATCATGTGTTTGCTGCTTTCATCCTGTTTTTCAAATTACACGAAGAATGTTCGTGATCAGGACGCGAAAATAAGCAGTGTGATCATGCAATGGGGATATGCGATAGAAAAACTCAATTATCAGCTCTATGCAAAAAACATGAAATACCCCGAAACGAAAGAAACCTTTCTTGAAGAATACAAGGATTACTATTTCTCCGGGCTCACGATAGTCTCGATTGACTACTCCGAGCCGAAGATTCTCGGTGGCGAAAGCTATGATTCAGTCAGCGTTTCCGTTGGTGCGCAGAGTATCACTCGGGACGGCAGTTTACCTGAAGGACAGATGCACGGGACCATTGAGCTCGTCAGGTTATCATCAAATACAGAGCTGGAATGGAAAATACACGGGAAAATGCTGATGCGTAACTGATCAATGCGAAAGGGATTCGGGTTTATTCTTTCAAAAAAAACGCAGCTGATCGCAGTACTGCTCATTTTTTATATACTGCCACCGCTTTGGGCTCAAAGTGTCGCCGCATATGACGAAAAGGGGGATCGCTACTTTAAAAACAAGCAGTACGCACTTGCCATCACCGAATGGATAAAAGCCCTCGAGATAGATCCCGATAACCTCACAATACAGCAAAAAATAGAACTGGTCTACGAAGAGAAAAAAAAGAAAGATCTCGCCGTTCAGATCGTCAAGAAAAACCTGCGTGAAATAAAAAACGATATAGCTCAGGGAACACCTGAACGAGGAAAACCGAAATGCGATGAGGCGGTCAGGAATTTCATCATCGCATACCGTATTGACCCGAATGACACGGAACTGCAGTCACTGCGTTCCCGAGTCACACGCATCAGCGCCGAAGTCGATGTCGAGATAGAACGCCAGCGTCTTTCCAGGGAAAAACGTCAAAAATACGATGAATACTACAAACGCGCTATCGAATACCGGAAGGTCAATGATTTTGAAAACGCAATCGTCTGGTACGACAAGATGCTGGGTGTTTTCCCGAGCGATACCGTTGCGAAACAGGGGAAATATGAATGTAATCTCGCATTACAGAGCAGGCTGAAGTTCGAGAAAATCCGCCAGTATATGGAAAAAGGCATCAGTTTCTACAACAGTGAAGATTACGTATCCGCCCTCAACGAATTCAGGGAGGTGATACACCTTGATCCTGGTAACCCCGAAGCTGAAACATATATTGCCCAAATAGACGAAAAACTCGAGGCGCAGTACGATCTTGAAAGACGACGTTCCCAGGCGGAACAGTTCTATCAATCGGGTGTCAGCAATCTCTCCACCTACCAGTTCGACAACGCCAAGGAAGATTTTACAACAGTTCTGTCACTCATCGACAATTACAAGGATGCACGCGCGCGCCTTGATTCAATTGAACAACTGAAAAAGGATTATCAGGACCGGATGCGAAAGGAAATTCTTGATAAGATTAACAGGGAATTCCAGAACGGTCTTTTACATCTGACACAGAGCGAATATGCCGAGGCGATATCATCTTTTGAAATAATCCTGCAATACGATCCGAAAAACGAACTTGCGCAAAGATACATAGCAACGGCAAAAGAAGCGCTTGAACTTGAACGCCAGGACATCATTGATCCCTCATCTCCCTACTATGCGATAGTCAAGTCCCTGGAGCACTCAGGGCGCGCTCACTTTGAAGCCGGCAACTACGATAAATCCCTGGAACAGTGGGAACGGATTCTGAAGCTTTTTCCAAACAATGCACTCGCCACAGAATTTCTTCTGAAATGCCAGCTTAAACTGAATCCGGAGCTGTTTAATCGTTTTGCGAGTGAACAGATTGAACAGGGGAAAAAGCTTGTTCAGCAAAAGCAATATCAGCGTGCGCTGCGCAAATTCGAAATCATAAAATCAATAGCTCCCGCGTATCCCCAGATAGACGAACTGATCGCCTCAACAAATGCGACAAAACCGAAAGTTCCCGAGGTGATAAGCGCGGCCGTCGTGCAAACTCCGCTTCCTCCCAATACCCCGAAAGCAAGCGAAACTCAAATTCAACAAAGGTATGAGCGCGGTATGGGATATTACCGGCAGGGTGGAAGGGATAATATCATGCGCGCACTTGAGGATTTCAGATGGGTTGCCCGTAATGATCCCGATAACATAAAGGCGATTATTAATATTAATAATATCGAGTCACAATTACGACTCGGAGCCGGTACACCGGCAACTCCCGGCAGAAAAGTGCTCAGCGAAACGGAAAAAGAGCTTGTAAGAAAATACTATCTGAATGGTATTAATTATTATACGAGTAACCGTTTCCCCGAGGCTATAGCCGAGTGGAGAAAGGTGCTCTCGATCGATCCCGAGCATCAGAAAGCCAAAAACAATATTCGAAAATGTCTGTTGCTGATGGAACAGTAATTCCGATACTAATAAGGGAACATACAGACGTATCATGGTATTTCGGTTATAAGAAAATAAATACGGCATTACATCCGGTTTTTTGGAAGATGCTTTTTAAGGCGAGTCAGGCATTATTCGTCAACCGTCGGTCGCTATCAGGAATGTGTTTCATATTCAGATGCAGAGGTTCCAGTGAGTAAAAAAGAGAAAACCCGCAGCCAGAAGATTGTCCGTTTCGGGTTAACCTATAAATTCTCGATCGCAATGATCATACTGACCCTGGTCGTCATACTCTCAATGGCTCTGTACATGCTGCAGATGGGAAAAAGAATAGTCCGTGAAAACATCATCACACTTGCGCAAACCCAGATGGAGAATTTCTCCACGATTGTTCAGACCAATCTTGGAAACGACGAATTAAATATCATCTCCGGCATTCAGAAAATTGAAAAAAACGACGCATTTTTATACGCATACGTCTACGACCGCAATCTTTCCGTCATCAACAGCTCAAACCAGGATATGATCGGGCAACCCAATGCCGATCCGCACATAAATGAACTATTTCAGTCTGAATCGCGGGAAATTGTTTTACGTGAACTAGCCGATCCTGAATCGAATCGTGGAAACAACATCTTTGATTTTACCCTTGTCATATACAATCAATTTAACGACGAAAAGGCTGCTCTCATTCAACTGGGTTTTTCAGACAGGGCAATTCATGAGCAGGCCGCACTGATTCGAAATGCGATCATTCTGCTTATTCTTGTCTTTTCCGCCGCAGCAGTTGTTGCGGCAACCTTTCTTGCCTTTATAACCACGAAACCGCTCAAAAAGCTTTCAGAAGGTGTCGCAATCATCAGCACCGGCAATCTAGATCACAAGATCAGTGTACGCTCACACGACGAAATTGAAGCCCTTGCCGAAGATTTCAACAATATGACTGACGAGCTTAAACAATCAAAGGAAAAAGAAATTGAAGGCCGAATCATGCAGGAACAGCTGGAACTTGCAAAAGAGATACAGGAAGGTCTTAACCCCATGGGCTTCTACAACAAAGACGGCATTCAGATCAGGGGATATACGAAAGCAGCAAAAGGGGTAGGGGGGGATTATTTTGACTATATCGAGATTGATGACAAACGAATAGGAGCCCTAATCAGCGACGTTTCGGGAAAGGGTATTCCGGCTTCTCTTGTAATGGTGATGATACGAACCGTTTTTGTCTCGGCAATCAGGCAGGATCCCAAAACCATACAGTGTAAAAAAATAGTGAGCGCCATTAACGATGCGCTGAGTGCTGAATTTGCCATCGATAAATTCGCAACACTATTTTTTATGATCTATGACAGGGAATCGGAAATGGTGGCTTTTTCAAACGCCGGTCACGGTCCGCTGTTCTGCTATCGCGCACAGAAGGGGGCTTGCACCACAACAAAAATAGACGGAATGCCTATCGGAGTCATGGAAGATGCGGAATATCTGCAAACGAAAGTGGCTCTTAATCCGGGTGATATAATCATACTGTACACGGACGGTGTTACGGAAATGAGAAATCCCGACAAAGAGGAATACGGACTAAAACGACTGCAATCAATTGTTTCTTCGAACCACGAGAAAAGTGCGGACGAAATAGTGCAGCTTATTATTGACGATCTTGAAAGATTCAGAAGTACCGCAGCGCCTCACGACGACACGACATTTCTTGTCTTTAAGCGGGTTTCCTGAACCCGCTCACACTATCTCATTTTCGTTCATATAAATTTTAAAAAATTTATCAAGCGTGGCCAGTTTGAGAATATTAAGAATATCATCATTAATATTCATGAGCGCGAAAGATCCCTGGTGAGCCTTCATTTTCTTTTGACCCGCCACAAGGGCACCGATACCTGAAGAATCCATGTAATTCACGTTTTTCATATCAACAACAACGTTAGTATAATTTCCTTCGGTCAGTTCAAAAAGCGCTCTTTTCAATTCGGAAACATTATACAGATCAACCTCTCCGCTGACACTGAGTATCTGTATATCCCCGTTATTGCGACGCGAAATTTCCATTCAGCCTCCGAAATAGATAAGCACACTCTGTTAAGAGGTTAATTTCATTTCAATCATTTTATTAACTGCAATTGTAAAAATGAACATTATTTTTCCGTATACACAATTCACATCAATCCGATTGAACAACACGCTCAGCCTGCACAGCCAGATATTTCACGAGTGACTGTTCACTCAAATGTCCCAGATTGACAAGTATAATACCTATCAAACCGCCTTCATTTTTTTGAATTTCAAGCGCTTCACTCAGCTGTTCCTTGCTTATTTCACCGTTATCAACCAAAATATCACCCAAGAGCTGTTTTGGCATACGTCCTCCTTATTACTGCATACTGTAACTCTATTATAAGCATTGATTGACATATTTCAAAAAAAAACTACGCTTCTGCATCCAAAAGTGTTCGAAGGGCCTTTCTCCATGATGCCAGCTCCTGATCACGCTTTTGCTGACTCATCAAAGGGAGATACCTTTTTTCCAATGGATTCCCTGACGCAATTTCACTTATCGATGTAAACATTTTCGCCTGTATTCCTGCCAGATATGCCGCCCCCAGAGCGGTGGACTCGGTATTTTTTGGCAATGCTACGGGTATATTCAGAATATCCGCCTGAAACTGCATAAGATAGCTGTTTGCGGTGGCACCGCCATCGACACGCAATTCACTGATAGTACAATGGGAATCTGATTCCATCGCACGAAGCGCATCGAGTGATTGCAGTGCAATCGATTTTAATCCTGCCCGAACGATCTCGGCGATGCCGGTATCCCTTGTAATACCGAAAATCGCCCCCCGCACCGAATTATTCCACCATGGAGCCCCCAATCCGGTAAAGGCTGGAACAAGAACCACGTCACTGTGTTTTGCTTCTCTGGCGAACATTTCCGAGGCCGCGGACTCACCGAAGAATTTCATTGTATCACGCATCCACTGAACAACAGCACCGCCGATGAATACAGAGCCCTCCAAGGCATAAGAAGGCTTCCCCCTGTCATCACATGCGACCGTGGTTAGCAGACCGCTTTTTGACATGACTGCTTCTTTGCCGGTATTTTGCAGAATGAAACAACCGGTTCCATAGGTGTTTTTCGTTGTTCCGGGAAAAACGCATCCCTGACCGACGCTTGCCGCCTGCTGATCCCCGGCGATTCCACCGATGACAATACCGTCCGGAAGCCCGGGAACCCCCTGAGTCACTCCGAAATCCGATGCGGATTCACGAACCTGAGGCAATATGGATCGGGGAACACCGAAAAGATCACATAATTCAGCATCCCAATCGAGTGAATGAATATTGAATAGAAGTGTTCGCGATGCATTCGTCATATCAGTACAATGTGATTTTCCCGCACTGAGACGCCATAGAATCCAGGTATCGATTGTTCCAAAAAAAAGATCTCCTTTGCCTGCCATGGAAACAAGACCGTCAACGTTGTTTAATAACCACTGAACCTTTGTCGCTGAAAAATAGGGATCAAGTACCAGTCCGCACTTCTCACGAATCAGCTTTTCATAGCCTTTTTCTTTCAATGAATCACAAATAGAGGCACTTCGCCGGCATTGCCAGACAATTGCCTTGTGCACCGGTTCACCGGCTCTGTTCCATAACACAGAAGTTTCACGTTGATTGGTTATACCGATCGTTGCGATAGATTTTGCCGGAATCGAGCTTTTCTTAAGGACATCATCGATGAGAAAAAGAACACAGTTCCATATTTCTATCGCATCGTGCTCAACCCATCCTGGCTTGGGAAAAAACTGCGTAAACTCACGATACGATGATGCGACAGGTAATCCGTCTTCAGAGAAAAGAAACACGCGGTTTCCTGTGGTACCCAGATCTATGGACATGATATATCGCACGGTTCACCTCGATTATTTTGAATGAGCGGGTTTGACAGCTGCCCGCAGTTCAATTAATAACAAACTTTTACATTTGTAAAATACACAAATTTATCATGAAAACAATCCTCTCAACCCGAAGCCCGAATGATTTCAACAAAATGGAAACAGTATCGATGAGGCGCTAAAGTCAGCGCTTCCCAGCAGAAAGATGCCGGAGAATCGGGAGAAAACACCGATATGTAACTTTATTATTGAAATTTCTCTATGTCAATTAAAAACAATGTTCAGTCTAAAAATCCAGTTTTCAGCAATAGGTATCCCGAAATTGCAGCGCAGCACAAACTTTTTCATGTCTCTTTAAAATGAATTGTAATTGATAATAAGCCGTAACATATGATTTGAAGATTAGCAGAGCGATTGTTATTGATAATTAGTATTGACTTTGTAAAAAAAAAGCATGGTATGGTACTAATGATACCGAGCATGATTACACCTTCAAGCGCAACCGTTGAGGAATCACTCCCTGTTTTTCTGAAGGGGGGTGACATTGCGGTCGTTCTGATTCACGGGTATAATGGACATCCCGGCGATCTTTCCGAGATAGCGCTTCGTCTGCATCAACAGGGTTTCACCGTTGCCGTACCACGACTTCCCGGTCACGGAACCAACGCAGAGGATTTTCTTCAGACTGATGAAAAGGACTGGCTGCGAAGAGCTGTTGACGTCTGTCTTGATTTATGTGCGTCATATCAAACGATCTATCTCGTCGGTATTTCGATGGGAGCGTTGATCGCATTGTATCTTGCGTCACAGATGAAAGTCAAACGACTTGTATTGATCTCTCCTGCGCTCCACCTGAAAAACCCCGTGCACCATATATTGCCGGCATTGTCGCTTTTTATCAGAAAAATCGCACGCAACAGCACAATGGAAAATATTGATTCCGGCGGAAGAAAAATTCTCTACGAAAATTACTGGTCGTGGCATTATCCCCCCATGATAATGAAAATCAAGCGGATATCACGACTGACTCTGAAGAAGCTGAAACAGGTAGAAGCGGAAACGCTCATTATCGCGGCTAAACGTGATGAGCTGGTGACGCTGAGGGGAGCCGAAGAGATATATTATAAAATAGCCAGCAAAAAAAAAGAACTGACAATTCTCGAAAACAGTCCTCATTTTTGCCTCGGAGGACAGGAAAAAGACAAGGTCATATCACTTGCATGTGAGTGGCTGCTGCGGCATAATGATAGTTTCAGGGCTCATAATTGATGATAACTTATCGCAATGAATCCGACATCGAGCAGATATTCAAACAGGATGCGGCCTACCTGAAAAATGTCTATGTCAAGATGAATGAAACGGCACTCTGCGACCCGTATTCGGCACTGCATGTGGATCTCGGATCCTGCATTTCCTGTGTGCTGGCGGGAATGGACGAAAATAAAGACGTCTGGATCGCCGCCAATCACCTTTTCAAATCACGCACCGAAAATGATGATATTTCGCTTTTTCAGATTGCGGCGCTTATCGACAGTTTATCGCAAAAGGGAATTGTGAAAATATGCTGTCTGGGACTTTTCGGCGGCGGATACAATGAAAATTCTCCCGCCGGGAAGATTGCGAGAAAAAATGTATTATCTTCTCTGGAAACTATCAGCATATACGATATGCATGTTGCCATCTTTGAAACCGGGTATCGCCAGTCGCTTTCCATGTACGCTTCACAAAAAAGACAATCAGTTCTTCTTCGCCACAAGAACATGATGACCAATGAGCTGGTTTACTACGAATTTCCCTATATTGATTATTTTTAACGAGCCATGTTGAGCCCGTTGCATTAATTTTTCACCGGTGGGAGTGCAATGATAAGTCTGTTACGTTTTATCTACACGATATTGCGAAAATATTACGATTCTATCAATTACGCCATAGAGGGTATTCTGACGGCGGCACGCACGCAGTCACATGTACGCTTTCATCTTTTCGCTACCTGTGTTCTTCTGTTGTTCAGCTATTCGGTCGGGGTTAACCGTATCGAATTCATCTGTCTGACTGCCCTGGCTTCACTTGTTGTCGTGAGCGAAATGCTCAACTCCGCCATAGAAGTAACGGTTGATATCGCCTCACCGGAACGCTCCGAGCTTGCCAGAATTGCCAAAGATATGGCGGCCGGTGCGGTTCTCATCTCAGCCGGTTTTGCGGCAATCATCGGAATTTTCATTCTTTATCCGCACCTCACATCACTTTTGAGAGGAGAACTGAGAATTGCAAAACGCGGACCGATTGATCTTTTCATTGCATCGCTGATCATCGTTCTTACGATGGTCATCATTATCAAGGCCTATTTCGGAAAAGGGCATCCGCTTCGCGGCGGCTTACCCTCGGGCCATACGGCACTTGCTTTTGCGTTGTGGGTTAATCTGATGCATGTAAACGAGGACTTGCGGGTACACATCGGTTTCTTTATATTCGCGGTGGCAATATCCATCAGCAGAGTGGTCAGAAAAATACATACCACTATAGAAGTGCTTATCGGTGTTGTAATCGGTATCGGAGTAACCTGGTTTCTTTACAAAGTGTATTTCTAGTCTGTTTCAACAATCAGTCGCGTACCTGCTTCATCCGCTTTACCAGTTCCTCATGCTCGGTTGAATACATCACGGTGCTGCTTGACCAGTTTCTCGCATACTTGTGATACTGCGTAAAAAAACCGATGACCTCAAGTTTCGGAATATACTTACTTCGCCCCTGTGAATCCTTAATCTTGATCTCTCCCTGATAGATGCACAGTGCAAGACCGTTGCGAAGCAATCTGTTAAACAACTCACGATCTCCAGTTTGTCTGAGCAGCTGAAAAGGGGCGGATGAAACAAGGGTGAGATGATAATTCTGCTCATAAGGGGTAAAGATGATCGTATTGGTCTCCTGCGAAGCGTAAAATGCGTCAAAATCGCTAAGGACCAGTACGCTGCCTTTTTTAACGTAGGGTTGCGTTACAAACAGAAAAAATCTCACCTCTATCCAGCTCATATAGATCTTTTTTAATTTTTCAAGCCTCTCTCTTTCGAGGGGGCTGTCCGCTGCCGGAACAGACTGGTTCTTTTTCGCAAATTCCCGTTCAATTGAATATTTTCCCTTCAGTTCTATGCGACGGTAACCCGATATCGCTTTTACGGTATCAATACTGGAAATATCCTGTTGCGATAATACTTTATAATAGTATTCGACTCCCGGGATGCAACTTGTATCCTCATAGCTTGACTGACTGATCCTGGCCAGTTCTGTAAAAGGACCGTTCTTCTGCTCAGCCCGGTAGACGAGATAGTTAGTCGAGGCCGTTCCCTGCCAGGAGAGCACAATCGCTTTACTGGAACGTCCGTGCGAAACGTGCAGATCAATGCCACTTGCAAAAGAGATTGACTGGACGAAGACAAGAATTAGCATGAATATAATAAGTCTTTTCATTAGACCCAAAAGGCGAAAAAAAGTGTATAAAGTCAAACACAACTTTTTCGACTTATCATTTTTCTGAAAAGACCCGGCTGACGGTAGAACGAATGGATCATGAAAAAATATCACACCATCAGATCGAAACACTTCTGAACAGGGCAGGGGAGATGCTTCATGACATCTCGATGCTGCAGTGTGAAACGATCATCACGATAATGAAGTGTCTCCAAACGGATACGGTCGATTGCGCAATCAAGGTGCCATTTTACAGTACTTCCGGTTTCACCTCGATAGCGGTCAAGCAGATACGCTATGAGCGGGAGCGCTCTTTGCTTTATGTGGAAACAGCAGACCAATGCCTGATTCCCTTTTGCGATCTGATGCCATTAATTCAGAACCTTATCATCAATACCATATATGTCAGCTGCTATATCGATCTGACAGACTGACGCATCACTGTGCTTGTAAAGCAGAACTTATACCAGCATAAACAGGATACGACAATGAAAACCCGCAAACTAACCCGACATCTTGGTTACACCCGTGCTGCCGGAATTCTGATGCACATATCTGCTTTGCCGGGACAATTCGGTTCAGGGACTCTGGGGAAAAGCGCTTATGAATTCATCGATTTTCTTGAAAAAGCTGGTCAGCAATACTGGCAGATTCTGCCCATTAATCCTGTTATCAAACAGTTCGCGTACTCACCCTACGCAACAATATCCACCTTTGCTGGTAATCCCTATTTCATAGACTTTGAACTGGCACAGAAGATGCACCCTTCCTGCGCAAGCCGCGAGCTGCCTCACGCAATCGGCGGCGGAACAGACATACAATATATTGAAGATGAGATAATGCCCCTGTTTGCTCAGATGTACAGCCGTTTTCTGCACAGCGATCAGGCTGAAATTGACGCATACAGACGTTTTTGCGACAACAACTGTTCCTGGCTTGACGATTACTGTCTCTACAAGGCGCTTTCCCGTCATTTCGGTGACTACGATTGGCTCGAATGGGATAACGATATCGCGTTCAGAAAACAGGCGGCGATGCAACATTACGCCGATATCTATCATGAAGAAATAGACTTCTATCATTTTCTGCAGTATTTGTTTTTTGAACAGTTTCATGCGCTGAAACAATACGCAAACAGCAAAGGCATACGGATCATCGGGGATATTCCCATTTATGTGAGCTACGAGAGTGCCGACGCGTGGGCAAATCCGCATCTTTTTCTGACAGATTCGCAACACCGTCCCGATCCCGTTGCTGGCGTTCCCCCGGATTATTTCAGTGCGACTGGACAACGATGGGGCAATCCTCTATACCGATGGTTTGACAAAGACGACGGGGAAAAACTGAATCAGACGCTTATCGACTGGTGGTGTTCTCGAATGGCTCATCTGATGAATTATTACGATATCATCAGAGTCGATCATTTCAGGGCATTTTGCTCATACTGGGGAGTTCCGCAGAAAGAAAAGACCGCCGTAGTGGGGGAGTGGTATCCCGGACCCGGAAAGGAATTCTTTGATGCTCTTGAGACAAAATTAGGCACCTTGCCCTTGCTTGCGGAAGATCTTGGCATTATCAATGACAAGGTGAGATCCTTACGTGACAATCTCGGCATACCCGGAATGAAAGTTCTTCAGTTTGCCTTTGATCACAGCTATGACAACGAGTTTTTACCGCATAACATCAAAACGACCGAGTGTGTACTGTATACCGGAACCCATGACAATAACACAACAAACGGATGGTATTACGGCAACGATCTGTCAGCCGATAACAGATCATATCTGAAAGAGTATATGAATCTGAACCATGATCATGAATTTCACAAATACTTTATCAGACTCGCCTATGGGACAATTGCTCGACTTGTAATCATCCCGGCACAGGACGTTCTCGGATACGGCGGTGAATTCCGTTTTAACACACCGGGCACACTGAATGAAAAGAACTGGAGCTGGCGTATTGAATCCATTGAATTACTGGAAAGGGAATCGGATTTCTTACATCACCTTTGCAGAATGTATAACAGACTTCCTTCAGCCGGGAAAGACAATCAAAAAGCGGATTTGACACAGGAACTTCTGTTCGATCAGGAATAGCGCAATCCGATTCTTAATCCATCAGAAGTTACTGATCACCGATCGAATATCATCTTCAATTTCCCGAAGCCATTGTTTTCTGTCGTTTTCCGAACTGTTCGCGATTACTCTGAACATTTTCCTCTTGAATTTGTCTATTCCTAGAAAGCCGAAAACGCACTTTCCCCATATCTTGTCGAGAGGATCGCCGAAGTAGTCATTCTCTCGATTTTCTTCGGTGTTGGAAGTGTTGAATACAATTCCATATTTTGCCTTGAGTTTTTCAAGCGGCAAACCGCCACCCGAATCATTCTCGGGAAAATCATAGGCGTACGGCGGTCTAATAACCCTGTCAATGTATCCCTTAAGAATTGCCGGAGGCTGCCCCCACCAATTCGGATGTATATAAACCAGGATATCGGATTGCACCAATTCTGAGACATATTGATTAACCAGAATATCAGTTGAAGTATCACAGCCCAATTCCTCTTTAGTGAGAACCGGATCAAATTTCTCCGCATAAAGATCATGTGAGTATACTGGTATATCATTTGATCTGAATGTATCCACCACCATTGCGAATATCGCATGATTGAAGCTTAGGGGATATGGGTGAGCCAATATTACCGATGCTTTCATAATAGTTAATCCTTTCATTATCTGATATGACTAAGCTTGCAGCGGAACGCAATTCAGGCAATCATATTCAATTATTATCTGAGATATAGTATACATAATGTGACATAATATAACTTATGGGAAGTACATATTGCCTCATGTAAGAAAGTACCTCAAACTGATACTGTTAAATAGCATTATTATCCGAGTGTGATAATTCCAATATATTTTTGTAAATTTCCCTAGGAGTGCTATATTACAATAGTGATCTGTTTTAAATGGAGTGCTATGAACAGTCCCCAAATGAAAACCATTTTGCTCGTCGAAGATGATCAGATTGTTGCAAAAGTCGAGGAATACCAGTTACAAAATGCCGGGTATTCGGTTTTACGTGCCTTCGATAGTGATCACGCGCTGCAAATGGCTTTCGATCAAAATGTGTCTTTTGACCTGATTCTGATGGATATCGATCTTGGAAATGATATCGACGGTATTCAGGTCGCTCAGCAAATACTGCAAAAAATTGACATTCCCATCATCTTTCTCTCATCACACACCGAAGCCGAGATAGTCAATAAAGCCGGAGCGATTACTTCGTACGGATACGTCATCAAGAATACAGGAAATGTTGTATTAGAGGTTGCAATAGAGACGGCTTTTCGTCTTTTTAATGCTCTCAGAGAGCAGAAACTGGCAGACGAGGCTCTCAAGCATTCAAATGAAACCCTGAAAAAAAGCCAGAAAATCCTGAGCATTCTGAATGATTGTATTGTTCTCGCAAGTAAAGCCGGTGAAGTTGACACGATACTCAATGATATTCTCGAAAAGAGTTTTCTTCTTCTTGAATGTGATGCCGGATGGATCAATCTTTTTGAAAGTACTAATGACACCATTAACACAAGAGTTGTGTGCGCTAAAAATGTGAACCGTGATCTGATCGACAGCTACAATGCAATGCAAACCACTCAGCCACCCTACTCCCGCATTTTCGAAAACAGCAGTGTGTCCAACACTAACTTCGATGAATATTTTTTAACAATTAAAACAAAAATACGTGATCATCAGACACTACTATGTGTTCCTTTTTTATCAAAAGATCGAATAATGGGTTCATTAAATATTATTCACACAGTCGAAGACCTAATAAGCGGAGAGCTGTTTACAGCGCTTTACACACTAAGCCGGCAGGTAGGAGTACTCATCGACAGGCTGGCTATTGAATCAAAACTCAAAAACACCGCTAACAATCTTAATATTCTTTTTAACACTATAGATGAAATGGTCTTCATACTCAGTCCCGACGGGAGCATCATTCAGATTAATGACACAGTTGAAAGAAAACTGGGCTATTCACACAAGGAACTGACCCATCAGTATCTTCAATCACACTATGATACAAGCGCAAATACAAACAGAGAATTTGAAACGGACTATTACAGTAACAGATTATTGCGAACGAAATCAGGGAAACTGATTGCCGTTGAAAGCAAAACCACCGGGGGATCATGGAACGGAAAGAGCATTTTGATCAATGTTTCGCGGGATATTTCTGAACATCGAAACATACAAAAAGAAATTGAGCAAAGCGAAGCAAGATTCACCAGGATTTTTATTTCCAGTCCCGTTCCGATTTCAATTTCCGATATCGATAGCGGAATCTACATTGATGTAAACCCGCAATTTTGTTCATTGGTCAAACTCGGCTACGAAGAAATTATCGGAAAAACAAGTGATGAACTCGGGATATGGCAATCAGACAAATCGAGAAATTTTTGGATAGAGAAAATACAAAATGAAGGCTCCCTAAAAAATGTTGAGATAAAGATTCGTCCCAAACGGGGGGACACCCGTGACGTACTCTGGTCGACAGAAATTATAATGCTGCAATCGCGAAATGTTCTGCTTTCTCTTTTCAACGATATTACAGACAGCAAACGAAACGAGATTATTCTTCGTGAAAACGCCGAAAATTACCGTGAGATCATTAACGCCATGCAGGATACGGTCTGGGTTATCGATTTGGAAGGTACTATCGTTGACGTCAATAATAGCGCAATCAATTCACTCGGTTATACCAAAGAGGAGTTTCAAACTATCGGTCTTGAAGGTATCGATGCTCTGCATGACAAGGAAGGCATAATGCAATATGTAAAAACAATGCCTGCCGACAAAATACAGACATTTGAAACAAGTCACAAAAGGAAAGACGGAAAAGTTTTTCCTGTCGAGATTTGCTCAAGTCTTGTTTTCTATCAGGGGAAAAAATCCATACTCAGTATCGCAAGGGATATTTCAAAACGGAAGGAAAGAGAAAACAAAATCGAGATGTTGCTTCAGGAAAAGGAAGTGATTCTCAAAGAAGTGCATCACCGGATCCGAAACAACATGAATATCCTGTTCACACTTCTGTCACTTGAAGCGGAAAATCAGCGCGAAAAAAACGTGAAATCCATACTCATGGCTTCCGCAGGTAGAATTCAAAGCATGCAGGTTCTGTATGACAGACTTTATTGCTCCGACAACACTGTTGTTCTGTCGACAAAAGATTACTTCCCCGCTCTCGTAAACCGTATTATTGCTATTTTTCCTCAAAAAGCAGCGATTCAATCTGAATTCGCTATTGACGATATCACTCTGACTTCCAGATTACTGACTCCTCTAGGCATCATTATAAACGAACTCGTGACTAATTCGCTGAAGTATGCCTTTTCCGGCATGAAAGAAGGATCCATCTCTCTGGAAATCAAAAAGTCTGACAATAATGAAATCAATGTGTATTATCATGATAATGGTAAGGGCTTTGATCATTCTAAAACACACAAAACACCGTCAAATGATATCTCAAGGGGATTCGGACTGCAGATCATTGATCTGCTCGTTCGCCAGATAAACGGTACATTAATGACGGAAGGCGGCAAGGGAACTTACGTCAGAATTGTCGCGCCCCTGCAGTAAATGCTTACCGTTGTCCTCTGATTGAAAAGCGTTTTTGCAGATTTTAGCATTTTTCAGTATAAAAAATTTTCTTCAACATGTGCAACGAGATCTTCACACATGTATGTTTCGCAGCGATTTCAGATATTCGTTTAGACGTGATAGTTTTCTGTAGTGTGAGAATACATAATAGCAGACGAATACACTGACCAATATACCCCACATAAGCGAAACGATAATCTGAAATAAAGTGCCTAAAATGACCTTCATCGATTCGTAATGCGAGCTAAACGAAAAAACAACAGAGCAGCTGATAATCAGTATTCCTGAAAGATTCCATATCCATTCGGATAATGATTTGGGATTGGCCTTTGCGTAGACATGAACTGCTTTTTGAAAAATCGAATCATCGCTCAGTCTGCTTTCATGAGGTGCTGTTTTGGACATAGCAACGAGTAAACTTGTCAGTTCACTGCTGCTTCGCCTGCATTCCGTGCAGAATAGAAGATGAATAAAAGTGGTTAGTTTTATACCGCCGTAAGTGCGCATACACGTACCGTTTTTTTTATTGCTCATCGTAATCCTCCGCTATCGTCCCCTTAAGCGCGTTAAACAACACCATCTTGGCTCTGGCAATATGGGATTTGACGGTGTTCTCCGGTATGTCTGTTAGAGCATGAATTTCTTTATAACTCAGCGACCAGTAAAAAGAGAGTTCAATGCAAATTCTGTACTTGTCGGGAAGCGTTGCGAGAGCACGATCGAGTTCGGCGATAAGTTCCGAATGCAGTACATCTTCACTGTCTCTGACGGAAAGCGTCTCGTCAAGAGGCACAGTTTCCGCAGTTTTTCGTTTCTTCCATGTTAGTGCCAGATTCCAGGCAATTTTAGCGAGATAACTTCGAAAACGCTCACGTTTTCTGATCGAAGGTAAAACCTCATAACAGCGAATAAAAGCTTCCTGTGTCAGATCCTCGGCATCTTCAGGATTTCTGAAGAAACTGTAAGCGATCGAGAACACCTTATTCTTATAACGGGCAATGAGATAGCGGTACAGTTCACTGTCGCCCTCAATAATCCGAGTCACCAGTATTTCATCAGAAAGCTCATTTCCCATTCTTATGATTTCTTTCAGAGTAAATCATATAATAAGCCAGAAGAGCTATTCCTGTCGCAAGGGGAATCAGACCACTCAGCAGGGAATAGTCAATACCGCTTTTTATCGTAAAGAAAATGGTCAGTGCGATTCCAACACAGGTTAATACGAGCCCGGTAAAAAGACTCAACAGTTCCATATCTATCGTTATGTTGATATTCATGTTCTTTTCGAGCATCGCCATTCGTTGACGATGATAAAGAAAAAGATGCATACATATTACAAAGCCGCCGACCGCTATTCCGAAAATCGGTATTACGGTGATCATGATCTGAACAGCCGGTGAAGATTGCATGACGATAACCTCTTTCATATCTTATTCAGGAATCGGCCCGAGATGATAACTCGCAGGCTAATCCCTTATCTCTCATACAGATTGATTTGTTTTCACATTCGTTGCAAAAAAAACCCGAACACAGTATAAACATACTTTCTGTTGGACAAGTGTCACAAGCGCAAGACCAGGAAAGTACCGCTTTCCGCCGGTTCCGATTACATGTAATGCACACATCGCTGTTAAGCGCTAGGTATAGCGAAATCAGCGCTTGTTTGAAATGCAAGACAAATTTAGTTCTTGACGCTTTGCTTTTTTGGGGATATATCAATAGCGGTGATTCGTTGACTCTGATTGGCTACTGAGCTTTCATCAGGCACAGGGCAGAATAGTTTACAGAAAAGGGGCGAAATGAAATGAGAACAAAATTAGTTGTTATTATTCTTGTCGTTATTTCATCCAGTATTACCTTTTCTCAATCGATGACCTACTGGACGCCTTCATCCACTATTCCTGTTCGTTTCAATCCCTCGAGTTCTGCACGACAGAGTTATGTATTGTATGTAGGCGATGTTGTGTCGGCTGCCGAACAAAGAACAATAAGTAGCGGCGTCACAGAAGAGCTGATTTGGATAAAAGTCACCAATCAGAGCAAGCGAAGCGGCTGGTGCCAGGCTACACATCTGCGTCAGATGAAAACATTCAGCAGTCAAAACGGCTTTTCAATATCCTATTTTCCCGAGTGGACAATCGAAGAAACACAGTTTTTCGAAGAAACCTTACGATCAAAAGGCAAAGGTGAATTCTCCTTTGTCGTAAATAGTCCGGCTAACAACGAGCGTTCTTTCTGGTATTTCTTTCGTGATCAACAGCGTATCGGCATTTCGGTAAAGACACTGTCACTCGAAGACTACCAGACCTTCGTTGACAGCGAGCTGCAAGCTCCTGAAAACAACAAACTTGTCGACAAGGAAACAATTCGCATCGGAAACACACAGATTATAAGAGCGGTATTTGAAACAATTGAGGAAAACCCTGAAGAGACGCTTATGCTGTTTTGCTACAAAAACGGATTTGCTTTTCTAGCAAAGGTGAGCCCGTACGATGCAAGGATGCTGTCAGGCCTGGAGGCTGTTATGGCAACGATTCAATTTGATCAACCGCGTTAAGCGTTGCCGCCGAATCTTTCGATCAGACTCTGTGCACAGCGAATTCCGTCCGCACCGGAGCTGATGATTCCGCCAGCAAATCCACTGCCCTCGCCGCACATATATACCGAACGGAATCCTTTCGCCAAAGCGCCTTTTTCACGTTCAAGCTGAACAGGAGGTGATGTGGTGGTTTCAACTCCGACAAGATTTCCCTTTTCAAATCCTTTCATCTTCTGACTAAATACAATTAACCCTTCACGTATCGATTCGACAATTTCGGGTGGATATATCCCAGAATAATCGTCCGTTGACAGTTCGAAAGGATATGTCGATTGAGAAACATCGGATGCCCCCCGGCGAATAAACGACTCAATTGAACATGAGGGAGCTTTGAAAAGTCCACTGCGGCAGGCACGGTGCTCCAGTTCTTCAACGAAAGAAAGCGCCCGGAGGGGATCGGTGATCCCCATACGCTCGTTCAGATTCAACGCTGCCACGATTGCTGCGTTCGCGTAAGATCCGGATCGGGCGTATTCCGATGCGCCATTAACGGTACTCCTTGTCTGTGCCGCCGATGATGGCACTATACGCCCTCCCGGACACATGCAAAAAGAATAAACGGGAAGAAGGGAGGTCGGGCAGGTCAGCTGATAATCGGCGGCCTGAAGGCCCTCTACACGTTCACTGCCCCATTGCAGAGTATTGATCAGTTTTTGTTCATGTTCCATTCGCATACCAAGCGCAAATGTTTTAACATTGAACTGCATACCGGCATTAATCAGCATTCGATAGGTATCAAAATCGGAATGCCCGGTCGCAAAAACTAGCGCATCGGCATCATACTCATTATCTCCGCTTACCACATGACAACCCTCCGCGGTCTCCCGGAACGATTGTACCTTTTCATTAAAACGAATATCGGTTCCAAAGTTAATCAAATATTTACGCAAACAGGGCATCATCTTTCGCAGAATATCACTGCCGATATGGGGTTTCGAAAGATATAAAATCTCTTCGGGTGCACCGCAGGAGATATAGGTTGAAAGTATGAAATGTTTTTCTCTGGATATTGAACGGGTTCGCGAAGTAAGTTTTCCGTCGGAGAAGGTACCCGCCCCACCCTCACCG
>JAEWVL010000037.1 GCA_023396665.1 Spirochaetota bacterium | reverse complement strand
GTTCCGGCCAGATAATTGAGAAATACCCCGCCTGAAGAAAAGATTGTTTCAGGCAGTTCGTTTGCTTCACTGTCAAAACAAACGGTGTCTTTTTGCTCGAGATCGATGTCGTCTTTGGTGGAATCGTACTGATATTCAGGCAATAGTGATTTATCAGAAGCTACAAGGTTTACGAGACTAGAGCTGTCGACAATAATCGTTTCAGTCGAGTCTTCGTTTGTTTTTTCAATATCAGTCTTGCTCAGCATGCTTTCATCGTCTTCGCTTGCAAGTATTTCAATTTGAGAATCATCCAAAGCCTGTATTCCGTTGAATTCGACTTGAACAGAAGAAAGGGGGGGCACTTCACCGGGCTGTGCGGTTTCACACGACACTGATGATGTGCTTGACTGCTCATACCCATCTTCATGAGCACCACTGAGAGCCAAATCGTCTGTAATTGTGCGCGGGCTTTCAATGTACTCTACTACCTGATTCTGTTTAAATCCCTCAGTTTCCTCAGTCGGTGTTTCAATGCAAAGAGCGTCAAATTCGTCTTCGGGTTCCACTATTTCGACTATATCATTTTCAAATGAAACTCCTTCAGTCAGCATTTCATCGGTTGCAGGATTATCATCTTCTCGCTTCAGAGGGTCTGCAATTGCTATCGGTGAACTGTCTTCGTTAACATCAACAGCTATGAGTTCAGCACCTTTTTCTGGAACTGAAATGTTATCTTGAGATAAAGTATTTGCTGTTGTAATATCTTCTTTAGTGTCATCATCTCCGATACTGTATTGCTGTGAGTCATTTATCGAATCAAATGCACTTTTATTGTTCTGAATTGTGGATAACGCTTCGATAAGCGGTTTAACATCAACATGTTCACCAGGTTCTATCTCGGATATCATGCGGCGCAGTACTGCTGAAATTTTCAGAAACAGCGAAACACTTCGTTTGTCGGGTTGATGCGAACCGGAGAGAACCTTATATATACTTTTTTCAAATGCATGGCAGAGAGCGGTTATGTGAGGACAGTCAAAAAGTTCTGATGTGTCCTTGATGGTGTGAACGAGTTTGAACACCTTTTCCACTTTTTCCTGTTCGACAACATGTTCCATATTATCAAGAAGTGCCGTTATTTCATGCAGCATTTCATCCGATTCACTGATAAAACTGTCAATAAGTGCATCCATCTGTTTTCTCCCCTATTAAGCTGATCTCTTTCTTAATATCGGAAGAAATTGGGTTTGGGACATAATAATTATTCGACTTGCCGGGATTCTATACCAAATAATCTTCTCAACTCGAACTTCGAATAATTCCAATGAAAAGGTTAGAATCGCTCAGGGAATTTATTCCGGGTTTCCCTCGACTGAGATTTTTAATGGGGGGATAATACTGAAGCAAGTCAGGCTTTTTGATCAAATATGCTATCAGAGTCATCTTTACTTAAAGCTTCATTGATCATGGCATAGGAAGCGGCGGTAGCGGCTGCATCCTGAGCTGAGGGCTCATCTGATGCTGCGCTGGATTTTAGTGCGAGAGCGTTTTCAAGTGCCTGGGCGCGGTTGTTTGCCCGCTGTGTTGTAACTGCTACTGAACCGCCGATGGCGTAGGGTTTACCGTCGGGACCGATCTGATAAACATAATGCGGGCTTTGAACGGTGATAATACGGGGATCTGAAAGATGAGCTGCTTCATGTGCACGTACCCGGTTATCGCGTTCCTGTAAACGTTTGATTGCAGCACTTTCTTGTTGAACATTATTCCTTTCAACAAGAACTTTGTTACCCGGTAAACGGGCAATGATGGCATTATGTGAAAAATCTACACGCATACGTCCTTATCGTATCATAGTTATAGATTATTGAGCAAAATTAATAGTGCCCTGTAATTTATCTCTGTATGATTCCATAAAGGGGGGATACAGAATGCGAAACCACATGGTGAATATCTCTGGCTCTTTGATCAGCATTGCATCCAATTTTGGAATGCTGATCCACATAAAGTCGGAAACTTCTTCGGTGTTTGGGGATGGATTGCCGTTATAGAGTGCGTAATAAATGCGATCAATTTCATTTTCATACAGCCCATTGCCGAGATCGGCCTGATATCTTTCGGTATAAAGATACTCCACAGGAGCATCAAATCCCATTTCTAAGCGAAGACGCTCTCGAACTTCATTTTCACTGAAAGTATCGCTTAGCGGATGACTGCAGCAGGCGTTACTCCAGAGTCCGGGAGAATGATATTTGTTTTCGGCCCTTTTTTGCAGCAGCATTTCCCCGCCGCTGTTCATACAGAATACAGAAAATGCCCGATGCAGAATGTTCCTTCGGTGGGCTTCCATTTTTTCCATTGAACCGGTTATTGTATCATCTTCATTAACGGTGATGACCTGAGTCATTCGCTTTTCTCCAGACCAAGTATTGAAAAGAGCCGATTAATGTTGATGTTTGTCGGAATACCGTTTTGTGTCCAGTGCTTGCAGCCCGCCCAATCCAGAAAAACACATTGAGAAGGAATAGCGAGTTTGCGCATCTCGTATCCCCCCTTAAGAAGATTCAGAATACAGGCGATACCTACCAGGCCGGTTGCCGGTTTATTTTGCCATAATTTCAGGGTGTCTGAAAAATCAGAAGAGTGGGGAATCAAGCGTGTTTCAACATCGTATTTTTCACATAATCGTGTAACCTGTCCAATAGTACAGTCGTTAGAACATTTTTGACACTTCTTATCTGCTCCCGAAGTCGCCTTGCATACATTCCTGTTGTTACGCATACATGTCGGAAGCAAAACAATTTTTTTTGTTGTGGTATCGAAATCTTTCCGGAAAGAACGGTTTAATATTTCCGCACATACGATGTTCAAATGATACTCAATCGGAGGGCGTGTACAAAAAATACAATCTTCCCTGTTGTGATAGAATGTTGCTTTTTTATTAATAAATTCATCTACAGGTGATGTATAGTTGCTAAAAATAACGGATGTTTCCTTTTCAAATTGTGTTACTAGTCTCGTGCATATGCTGTAGAATTCAGGAAGAAGATGGCGGTTTTTTATCAGAAACCTATACCAGTTATTTAGCCGGTCAGACTCCAGGGAAAAGTCTCCGCTGGCATTCAAATAACGCAAGAGAGATTTGAATTGTGAAAGCGATAGTGCGTTCTGTTCAGATACTGTTCTCATGTTTTTAGGGGGGGATAACAGGTATCCCCGAATGCTATCGATTACTGGCTTTAGTGCAGATATTGAACGTAACCTTGCCAACATACTCAAACATAAGAGAACGAAAGGGGATGAATGAATCGCGCTCTGCAGATAACGTTTGATGAAAATACCCGCTATGATTAATTCTATGAAATATTCGTCTTCTGTGCGCAATGCTTCAATATTGTCAGATACAATATGGCTTGTAAATTTCTGAAGAAGCGCTTTACACATCGGTTTCAATTTTTGCTGACACAGATCGGCAGCCTGCTCTGCTTTTCGATAAAATTCGTCTGAATTACCCTCTGCACGAAGATTGTAGGGTGATTCTGTGACTGAATTGGCTTTCATTTTTTTTCCTGTGAAACTTTTTTTTCTGCATTTTCGAGTTTAGAAACGTAATCATAATAGCACAGTATTTCGGGGGTATTAATGATTACGACAATAAATTTACCTATAGAACTCGTGCAGATCGTTATTAATATAACAAAGAACCTTACAGAATCTGCTCACATAAAAATGTCAAGGGGAGATTTTATAGCCCTGTGTCTGATGAGACGAATCAAATATCTCACAACGAGCCGTTATTGTTTTCAGAGAAAGGCAGTGAAGTATCAGCCCAAGGGGGTTTGTACTTATAAAAAGGTTCTTGTTCATTTTTCCTGGGATGAGTATGATGCTAATCTTTTGTGTCGATTTTCAAGAAAATTCTCCGTTTCTTGGTTGACGGCAGAAGCAATAAGAGAATTTGCAGAAGAAGTCTTCATGGAGTTAATGGGTGTAAAGAAAAATCCATATAACTATAATAAACGGCCCTTAAAAATAGTCAAAATAATATTAACAAATAAGTGCAAAACGAACAAATGTTTGGCGGCTTATCGGGTGGAGATACAAAAAGAAAGAGGAAAATGCAGACATATACGATAAAAACACTGGGATGTAAAAACAACCAGTATGAATCCAACATTATCATGGCCAAACTTCAACGAGCAGGTTTGCAATCCCTCCCTTTCGGCGAAACGGCGGACTATGTAGTAATCAATACCTGTACTGTCACCGACTCGAGTGACCATAAATGCCGCCAATACATACGAGCGGGAGCCAAAACTGCCAAAAACGGGCGTGTCATCGTGACCGGTTGCCTTGCCAACCGGGCGAAAGACGAGTTAATGCAGATGCGCGAGGTTGCGGCGGTATATACGAGTGATGAGATTCCTGACATGATCATGTCAATTGGCGGTATTTCCGAGAATCAAAAGCAGTTTGAATTGCCGGTAGGACGCTCTCGAGCACAGCTGAAAATACAGGATGGATGCGATGGTACGTGTTCATATTGTATCATTCCTGCTGTGCGGGGGCTTCCCAGAAGCCGTGATTTGCAGGAAATACTGGATGAGGCCGGCTTTTATATTGCGAATGGATATCGGGAACTGGTGATAACGGGAATCACAATCGGAAAGTATCAAAACGGAGGTGATTTTGCCAGTCTTATCGAGCGCATACTGAATTTGCCGGGTGATTTCAGGGTCCGTATCACTTCGATTGAGCCGGTGCATGTTAGCGGACGGCTTCTCGACTTGTACAGTCATCCGAAATTGTGTCCGCATATTCATCTGCCTCTTCAGGGGGGGGATAACGGCACGCTTCGTAACATGAACCGACCCTATACGACAGAAGAGTATCTTGAAAAAATTGAAGCATTACGCAAAATTAATCCTGACATTGCAATTGGAACTGACGTCATAGTCGGCTTCCCGGGCGAGGCGGAGAAGGATTTCAGCAATGCACTTTCCTTTATTTCGGCAATCGGGTTTTCATACATACATCAGTTTACTTTCTCTCCCCGGCAGGGAACGCCGGCGGCTATGATGCTGCAAAATGCAAGTCCTGAAGAAATAGCATCCCGCTTCGAGCGTTTAAAGCTGCTTGCTGCGCTTTCCCGGGAGCACTATATCTCCCGTTTTCTTACAAAAGAGCTGCCCTGTGTCATAGAACGGCGGGGAAATAAGCTCCGCGCATTGACACCGCATTATCTGCATGTGAATATCATCAATACTGAAAGCGATGTTCGTACTGGAGAATTTGCAATGGTAAGACTGATTGATCAGAATCAAGGAATCATCTCCGGGTTTATGCTTCTGAAATAACGATTAATTGTTATAAACATAAATTGTAAGAATTTACTGGCGTTTACATACTTCTTCGGCGCAAAGGGGGCATTTTTTGTCGGGTATTTCCGGTTATTATTTTTACAGAATGAAATTAGCAGTGCAACATCTACTTGTTTTGGCACTGGTTTTACTCTTTACATGCGCTATTCAGGCGCGAGAGCTTAGCGTGTTGTTGATGGGTGACTTGCTTCTCGCGAATGCTGTTGAGAAGCGTATGATCGAGAAGGGATACGAGTATCCTTATCGCCGGCTGCGCCCTGAAATGGAAAAATACGATATTGTCTTTGCAAATCTTGAGACGTCTATTACCGACAGGGGCGAGCCGCATCCTTCCAAAGAGTGGACCTTTCGAATGGGAAGCGAAACTGCTGCCCATATTAAAACCTTACCGCTTCATGTCGTTTCGCTTGCGAATAATCATATGCTTGATTATGGTGTTGTAGGCATGGGGGATACCCTTTCCTTTTTACGGAAAACATCACTGGTGTATACCGGAGTCGGCTACAATCTTTCAGAGTCCAGAAAACCAGCACTTATCAGTCGGAACAGGCAATCACTGGCTTTTCTCGCTTATTGCGAGCGTCCCCCGGACGATTTTTACGCAACAAAGACTACACCCGGAATAGCACCGATTAACGTGGATTACATAAGAGAAGATATTGCCCACGCATCATTCGGAAACCGAAGAACGGTTATGGTTTCTCTGCATTGGGGTATAGAAATTGACCGTTATCCCCGTCCTGATCAGATTATCACGGCTCATTCGATAATTGATGCAGGTGCAGATGTAATTATCGGGCATCATCCTCATGTTCCGCAGGGAGTGGAGATATATAAGGGGCGTCCGATTTTTTACTCTCTCGGTAATGCCGTCATCGGCTACTATAACAAGAACTATACTTCAAATATTATGGCTTTACTCCGTTACCGGGATCGAAAACTGATTGAAATAGAAATTATTCCAATTTCCGGGGATAACTATAAAATTGAATTTCAACCGTACATTGAAACTGGAAAGGAGGCGATTGCGACACTTGAAAATCTTGCAAAGATTTCAAAGCCTTTCGGTACACAGATACATATTGACAGAGAGCGGGGAAGAGGAGTAATCACTCTATCACCCTGATTTCAATCACATTAGTCTTGGTTTTCGGTCTTATACAGGTTGGGTTGTGCTTTATTATCTGTTGTGTTTGCAAT
>JAEWVL010000492.1 GCA_023396665.1 Spirochaetota bacterium | reverse complement strand
GCCCAAACGACCTTTTTCATATACTGCTCCTTATTAATGTAATTAATTCCGTACATGACATCGAATACTTCAGAAGTCTGTACATCTGTAAACCTGCAAGGCCGGGGGGATAATAGAACAATGCAATTTTTCAGCCCGTGCAGGCTTTTCTTAACATAATTACACCAAATAATTGCCCTTCGTCTTCCCAACTTATAAGAAGTGAAAAGAATTCGAATAAAAATTGCAATTTTGGGCTCTTTTCTTATCTTTGTTCACATGATGTTATGTAATCAGCTTGCTGCTCATCGTATTATTGCCCGGTTGGTCGAATGATGGAAATAAACAGTTTTAAAGATATTGTCATACTTTTCGGGCCAATGATAGCCCTGCTTCTTATAACCGGGAAGTTAGTTGAAAGGGGACACAGAACACAGCGCTTATTCATGGTTCTAATACTTGTGGATATCGGTCTGTATCAGCTGATTAGCTATTTTCTGTACTGCCTTCCCGATAAGAACTCATTTTTATCATCTCAAATGAGCCTTTTGCACCTGCAATGGGCATCTCTTTTAGAGCTAATCGGGTTTACCCTCTTCCTGTTTCACGGGCCCTTTCATTACGCATATTGCCATTCCATTGTTTCACCCGCTTCGCCGCACCCCAAACGCTACTGGCTGCATTTTCTGCCGGGTATTGTCTACGCCTGTCTGTATCTGTTGATTATTAACATTAATGCGGTGTATTCGCCGAACGAACTGCTGGAACACCGTATTATTTATTTTCTTTCGGTTTTGGCATCCACCATATCGTATATCACGTATTCCCTCATATGCACAAAAAAAACACTGCCGCTGGTGGCCGCCTATCCGAATAACAACCTGATTTACAAAATAATGATAGCTACCTACCTCTTCGGGAGCCTCTTTGTCTCAACATGGCCCTTCGACGCAGCTTTTTCACTGCAATTGACCGAAAAAGCGCGTCTTGCCACCTCTCTATACCTTCTTGTAATGTTTGCCATTAGCCAGCAGCATCCGGAAAACATGGTCATTCTCAGTAATGAAGATGAACGGAAGAAATATCTTAAAACACAAATCAGCGGACTGGATATACAATCGGTCATTTCGGCTCTTGAAGTTTTAATGCGGAAGGAGAAACTGTATAAGGAGAAAACAACACTTTCCGAACTGGCGCATCGTCTGAATGTACGGCCGCATCAACTGTCGGAAATTCTGAATTCTTACATGAAGACAACTTTCTCAGCATATTTCAACGATCAGCGTGTCGAAGAAGCAAAACGCCTGCTTTCAGGTAAATCGGGAATGCAGATAATAGAAGTTTCGTTAGAGGTCGGGTTCAGCTCACTGTCGGTATTTTACAGAGAGTTCAAAAAGCGTACGGGAGTATCACCTTTAGAATTCATAAAACGACAAAATGAGCGGGACTGAAAAGCAAAACGGTCACAACTGCTAGTCCAGATCTCTTTGCCTGGAGTTTACAAAGTAGAAAAGGCTTTCAAGTTCGACTTCGAGGTTAACATATTTTAGTATAACGGAACCCTCGTTTTTCAGTGTTACGGGGGCAAAATTGAGAACTGCACCGATACCCGCCGCGACCAGACGGTCAAAAACACCCTGAGCGGCTGCGGCCGGCACCGTAATAATGGCTACACGGATATTGCGATCCCTGATAAAAGAATCCAGTTTTTCCATCGGCAAAATGGGTACTGCCTTGTCCGGATCTATCTTTGCCGCATCGCTGTCGAAAGCCGCCACAATCTCGATATTCTCTTCTTTAAAGTCGGGATATGCCAGCAATGCATTCGCAATTTTTCCACTGCCGATGATTATTGCCTCGTTTTTCTGCTGTTTCTTCAGAATTGTGTTGATGTTATTGATCAGCTCGATAATATCATAGCCGGATTTACGATTACCGGTGATTTTCAATAGTGAAAAATCCTTACGTACCTGTGTGGCTTTTTCGGCTGTCAGATCGGCGATGTGATTCGAGAAAATGCGGGTTTCGCCTGCTTTATACAGTTTTTTTAATACATTTTTGTACAATATAAGCCGCACAATTCTTTTTCGGTTTATCATCGTTGCCTCGGAATTTAAATAAGGGGTCAGTCACGTCGCTGCCTTATTGTGTGAAACATCGTCTGGGGTCGCAATAATGCCGGGAACCTAAACCGCTTGTACTGATACATATGGCTGGCTGTTCGCATGAATCGGCTTTCTGCTATACAAAACCACTTTTTCATTACAGGATTGTAAAATTCTTGCGTCAACAAAAAAAATGTGAATTAAATCACAAATACTTATTCTGACAGGCGCCGCGACCATGGGGAGGTACGGGATATGAAAACAAACACCTATTATACATATTCTTTAAAAAGGGCTTTATCGACCGGCCTCATTGCCGGTATAATCACCGCCGTGTTTTATTCTTTTTTTAACGATCCACACCCCCTCATCATTCGCAATATATGCGGTTTCCTGATCGGCTTTACGATCGCCGTCACCATCATGTTCAATTACTCTTTTGCAAACAAACGGCTTGCCAGACTGGTTCTTCCGCTCAGCGTTCTTGTAAATACCTTAATTGTTTTGGCACTTGTGTTTTTTATCCCCCTTCTTTATCACATGCTATTCGGTCTGTTCAATTTCGAGCTAACCTTGACATCCTTTCACAATTACATCGCAAGCCCCGAATTCGCGCTTGGTACCGGTTTTGGAACACTTATGACCATGATTTTCACTTTTTTACACGAAATATCCCTTCTCATCGGGCCTTCAACCTTCTGGAAATTCATTACCGGGCGCTACCACAAACCGCGAGAGGAAAATGTCGCGGTGATGTTTCTTGATCTTAACGATTCAACCGCAATCGCCGAAAAACTCGGTGAGATCACTTTCCTCTCTTTTGTCAGTGATTTTTTCCGCGACATCAGCGAAGCGCTTATCATGACAAAAGCGCAGATCATCAAGTATGTGGGTGACGAAGCCATCATCATATGGCCGCAGAATACGGCCTTTCGTGACGACAACTGTTATCGCTGTTTTCATCTTGCGAAACAGAGCATTTCCAGAAAATCAGCATATTATCTGAAACGCTACGGCAGGGTTCCTGATTTCAAGGCAGGTCTGCACTACGGTCCCGTTGTCTTCGGTGAGGTGGGAGTGCTTCTGAAAGAAATAGCCTGCCTCGGCGATGTGCTCAACACTGCAGCGCGCATCACCTCTGAATGCCGAGAAAAAAAAGAAGCGTTTCTGATATCCAATGATGCGGCTTCACGCCTTTCGGTTTTTCCGACGCTGGTGAGTGTTGGCGATGTGCGGCTTCGCGGAAAGGAAAAAGCGATCGCCCTGTACGGAGCGCCCGCAAAACTATGAGCCATTTTGATGTTATCGTCGCGGGAGCGGGCGCATCGGGTGTCTGCGCGGCCATCCACGCCGCGCATGCCGGTGCCTCATGCGTCATCTTCGAGAAACAGAAAGCGCCGCTGCGAAAACTTCTCGCTTCCGGAAACGGCCAGTGCAACATATCGAATCGCAATCTTTCCGTGCAGCACTATCACGGCGCAAACACCAAGGCGCTGCATTCACTGTTTTCACGCTACGATGTCGATGCACTCTGCCGTTTTTATTCTTCGATCGGTCTGCCGCTTCGTGAAAAAAATGACGGCAGAATGTATCCCTGGTCGATGCAGTCCGCAACGGTTCAGCTTGCCCTTATCGAAGAACTTCAGCGCTGCGGCATCGCCATTCACACGCACCGCAAAATTGTGTCGGTATCTTCCCAGAAAAACAGCCTTCTCATAGAAACAGAGGGGCGCGAGCGCTACAGCTCAAAAGCGCTTGTTCTTGCCTGCGGTTCCCGCGCATTCGGGCCGCTGGGTGGCTCTGATACGGCCTATGATTTATGCCGTTCGCTGGGGCACTCTCTGACGCCAACGATGCCATCGCTTTTACCGCTCACCGTTCAGGAACGTCAGATCAGACGCCTGGAAGGAATAAAATGGGATGCGCGCTGCAGCGTTTTTTCGGGAAACACCGAATGCTGCTCGGCTGAGGGCGAGCTGCTGTTTACAAAATACGGCATCTCAGGTCCGGTCGTGATCGACATATCGGGCACAGTGAACCGGCTGCTGCATCAGAAAAAACAGCCACTTGTCGAAATTGATTTTTTTCCATCGTTAAGCGAACACGAGACCGCGGCTTTTCTCGAACCGTCCTTCGCGCTTTACGGTAGCAGCGATGCCGTTTCTGCGCTCGATCTGATTTTAAAGAAACGAATGTCGGCGGTTTTGCTGGGGGATAAGGAGAATTATTCCTGCGAAAAAGCGGCGCATTTTCTGAAACACTATCCACTGACACCTGACGCGCCGCGATCGTTTGACGAGGCAATGGTCTGCGCCGGCGGTATCCCCCTGCATGAAATTGACACGCACAGCTTTGAGTCGAAGAAGATGAGAAATGTTTTTCTTTGCGGCGAGATGCTCGACATTGACGGTGATTGCGGCGGCTACAATCTGCACTTCGCGTGGGCCAGCGGCGCCGCGGCGGGAACGGCTGCCGCTACATCATCATTACAAAACCCTCGATAGTGCCTACCATCGAACAGACCGAATCGAGATGTTCTGAGCTGTCGAACTGCGCGCTGATCGAAAACGAAACAAATTTCGCCTCACTGCTGGCCTTCTGCGTAATCGTAAACTGACTGGTACTCTCGGCAAGACAGGTTTTGAGCGAATCATGAAGGCCGACACTGTTGCGGAAAACGGCCTTAAACAGCACTTCGCGGGGAAAAACGTCTCCGCCCTCTTCCTTGATTGTTTTCATTGCCCTCTCCGATTCAATATCTTCCGGAGCAGTATTTTTTTCGGCCGTTCGCGTGTCAAGCCTTGATTTTCCGGACTGCTTGTCTAAAAAAGGTCACTGCGCCGCATTTTTCCGGGCGCAGTGACTGTGAACAATTAGCAGCTTTCTTTTACCACTGCATCAAACTCTTTGTGTATCGAGCCGCTCTTGCAGGGAAATCTGAGATTCACCAGCAGCATAACGGCAAAATTTACCGCAAAACCGGGCACGATCTCGTACATATGCGCTCCAAGACCGATCTGTTTCCATATAACAAGAACTATTGTTCCGCTGAGCATTCCCGCAAGGGCCGATTGCCATGAGGTTTTTTTGGAAAACAGGGCCATCAGCACCAATGGCCCGAATGCCGCGCCAAAGCCGCCCCAAGCGTATGAAACCAGCCCCAACACCGTATTATTGGGATTCATGGCAAGCAGAAGCGAGATAAGCGCGATGATGAGAACACAGACTCTGCCCATCCACATAAGCTCTTTCTCTCCGGCTTTCTTGTTTATCAGGTGCTTGTAAAAATCTTCGGTAAGTGAAGAAGACGAAACCAGAAGCTGCGAGTCGATGGTCGACATGATGGCCGCCAGAATCGCTGCCAGTAGAATACCGCCTACCCAGGGGTTGAACAGTTTCGTAATCATGTAGATAAAGACCTTCTCCTCTTCTCCGCCCGAAAGACCCGGCAGCATCGCGATACCGATAAGACCGATCACGACAGCACCTGCAAGCGATATGATGACCCATATCATCGCGATTCGAATTGTCCGCGGAAGATCTTTCACCGAACGTATGCTCATGAAGCGGGTAAGAATATGCGGCTGTCCGAAGTAGCCAAGACCCCAGGCCATCGTTGAGATGATCGCGATTATGCTGATAAAACCCGAACTGTCTTTAAAGAGATTGAACGATATGCTTTTGGCCGCCGCTGCGGTAGCGATCGCGTCAAAACCTCCGACATAAAAGACGGCGATAATCGGAACGATGATAATGGCGATTATCATGAGCGCGCCCTGAATAAGGTCCGTCCAGCAGACCGCCAGAAATCCCCCTAAAAAGGTATAGGCGATCATAACGATTGCACCGACGATCACAGCTATCCGGTAATCGATGCTGAAGAGTGACTCAAAAAGCTTGCCTGCGGCAACCAGACCCGACGAGGAATAGATCGTAAAAAATATAAGGATAATGATCGCCGAAAGCGTACGAAGTAAACCGCTCGGATCTTTGAACCGTGCACCGAAAAAATCGGGCAGGGTAAGAGAAGATGTTTTTTCTGTATAAACCCTCAAACGGGGAGCCACGAGTTTCCAGTTAAGATATGTGCCGATGGCAAGCCCGATCGCTATCCAGCTCTGGTTCATTCCCGCAAGGTAGACAGCTCCCGGCAAACCCATGAGAAGCCAGCCGCTCATGTCACTCGCCTGCGCCGAAAATGCGGTAACCCAGCTCCCCATTTTGCGTCCGCCAAGCAGATAATCTTCGATGGAATGTGTCTTTTTGTAAAAATAGAAACCGATAACAAGCAGAACGACAAAGTACACGAAAAATGTGATAACGATGGGCAGGTTCATATGTTTTCCCCTTTCTTGTAATGGCGCAGATAAACACACAGGGCGACAAACTATACAGAAAACCAAATCTGTCAGAGTCTGGCATATCCGCATTCTTATGCCTATCTTTACATTCAAGGGCACAGT
>JAEWVL010000484.1 GCA_023396665.1 Spirochaetota bacterium | reverse complement strand
ATATTCCCGTGCTGATGAACGCCCGATGCGTGCGAAAACGCGTTGAAACCCGTTACCGGCTTCAGCGGGGAAAGCGGACAAGCGCTGACAGCAGAAAGGAGAAACGCGCTCTTCGCGAGAAGATTGCTATTTATATTTGTTCGTATATTTTTATAGTAATCCCCCCGCTGCTGCAGCGCCGTCACCACCTCTTCAAGGGCGGCATTGCCCGCACGCTCGCCTATGCCCGAGAGGGTCACTTCGGCCTGTGAAGCGCCGGCGCAAACACCCGCAAGCGTATTTGCTGTGGCAAGGCCGAAATCATTATGGCAATGCACGCTCAGTCGCGTCGTGCCGTCGGCGAAAGATCCGTTGCTGCCGATAAGCGTTCCGACGAGCCGTGCGTATTCTGCGACCTGTATGTATCCCGCCGTATCTGAAATATTCACTATGTCGGCACCCGCCGCGATGACTGCGGCGCAGAATTCACACAGAAAATCGATCTCGGTTCTTGTGGCATCTTCAGCGCCTATTTCCACGAGAGCGGCGTGATCTTTCGCGCATCTGACGGCTTCGCAGGCCGCGGCGATAATCTGACTACCGCTCATCCGCATCTTTTTTTCACGGTGCAGCGGCGATGTCCCGATAAAGGTGTGAATGAGTCCCCGTTTTGCGCTGCGAAGCGATCGCGCACACGTAATGATCTCCGAGGGTATAGCCCGCGTCATAGCCGCAAGAGTTGATTTTTCAACGGTGCGCGATAGCTCGGCGATATCCTCATATTGCGATTGTGATGCCGCCGGAAAACCGCCTTCGATGATGTCTACGCCAAGACACTCAAGCTGATGAGCGACAAGCACTTTATCGTTTCTCGAAAAAGCGAATCCGGGTGACTGGTCTCCGTCCCGCAATGTCGTATCAAGCAGAATCAATGTGCAAATATTCTCTTTTTCCACCTACAGCACCCGATGATCAGTATTGCGACAAGAACGGTACCTGTCGCCTGGATACGCCCTGTCATTACAGTTCTTTCAGAGCATCCCGCAGCACGTCATACACCATGGTATACACATTTTCACAAGTGCTGATAAATGACGGAATATTGTTCTGGCCTATCATCTTTTGTTCCATTTTTTCCACCGTACATATCTGCTGAAGGGAATCCATGTACTCAAGACTATCTATCAACTCCCGGCTGACTGTATGTTTTTTCTCCACCGCATGTATGATGTCGATCAGCGTATGGTTGTCCGGCATACGCTTGTCAAACAGCAGCAGAGCCATGAACAGTTTTTCGATCGCCATTGATGCGAGATTATACATGATCACGGGCGTGAAAATTTCGGGACGCGAAACAGCCTTATTCAAAGTCTCCCGGTAACCGAGCCCCTCTTCATAAAAAATCTGCCAGCTGGTCATGACAACACCTCCTGATTATTATTCTGAACTATGCGGAATTTTCTGTTTTTTTCGTTACAGATATAGAACACGTTGCCGATAGCCCGTTCTCCGCTGACTCTGCCGTCGGCCATTTCTATAACACGGTTTGAAAGGGCGCAAATTTCGTCCCAGTCATGACTGACCATGATCACGGTGAACTTCATTTCTTCCTGAAGTGTTTTTAGCAGCGAGTACAGTGCGGTTCTGTTTTCGATATCGATCGCGCTGAACGGCTCGTCAAGCAGCAGCACATTCGGCCGGTTCAGCGCGGAACGCAATAAGGCGCAGCGCTGCTTCTCGCCTCCCGAAAGCGTTGACGGATATGAGTTGCGAACCCGTGCGAGACCGGCGTTTTCGATATACTGATCAACCAGACGCGCATCCCGGCATCCGTACAAGATATTCTGACGAAGTGTCATATTGGGAAAAAGCGCGTATTCCTGAAAAAGATAGCCGACCTTGCGCCGGCAACAGTGCAGGTTGATATTCCTGTCCGAATCAAAACATTGATTGCCGTTTATCGTGATACGACCGAAATCAGGTTTTACCAGACCGGCGATCGTTTTCAACAGCGTTGTTTTGCCCGCACCCGAGGGGCCGCTCAACGAGATAAAGTCCCCCTCATTGATTTCAGTTTTCACCTTCAGATGCATTCTTCTGCCTTTTCTGACAGAAATTATTTTATCTATATCCACATGTATCATTATGCCGCTCCTTTCTGCCGAAATCTGCTGACGAGAAACACAGCACACAGGGAAATCGCGACGAGTACCATCGCATAGCGGTTTGCCACACCATAGTCCATGGCCTCGACACTTTCATACAGGGCAATCGATGCAACCCTCGTCACACCGGGAATCGAGCCTCCCAGCATGAGAATCACGCCGAATTCACCCATCACATGAACGAAGGTCATGATGATGCCGGTCGCTATCGCTGCCATGCTGTTCGGCAGTATCACATGCACAAGCGTCTCAAGTCTTGTACGTCCGAGAGTATAGGAGGCTTCGATGATATCCGGCGGCAGACTGAGAAAACCGTTTTTCAGCGGCTGAATCATGAACGGAAGGGAGTGAATGCATGACGCGATCACGATACCCGTGAACGAAAAAGCGATTCTGAGCCCGAGGGTTCTGTCGAGAAATCCGCCCAGTGGAAAACGCGGAGAAAAGGCGATAAGCAGATAAAAACCCATTACCGTCGGCGGAAGCACCATGGGAAGTGTCAGCAGCGATTCAATCAGCGCATGCCCGTGAAATTTACTGAATGTGATAACAAGCGCCAGGGGGACACAGATGACAAACAAAAGCAGTGTCACCGTAAATGCCAGTTTAAAAGACAGTATGAATGGCATCAGATCAAATCCGTTCATGTGAACCTCCGGTCCTAATCAGTATCATAGCCGTAAGAACTGAAAATGAGTTTGGCCTTTTCCGAGAGGACAAAGTCATAAAATCGCAGAACATCCGCTTTGCCTGCACCCTTCTTCAGCACTACCATAGACTGCGCGAGCGGAGAATACAGCGATGGGTCAATATCCTTCCAGTATTGTCCCTCGGCATACTTCGATCGCATAGCCGGTGAAAAGAGCAGCGATTTCCCCGTAATTGCCGCATCGGTAGAGCTCAATGCGAACTGCAGGGTCTGGCTTATATTCTCGGCCATGACGAGTTTCCCCTTCACCCGCTCGTATATGCCGGCTTTTTGCAAAGCCGCAATGGCTTCCCGCCCGTAGGGCGCGACATTCGGATTGGCGATCGCTATTGTCTTCACTTTATCGCTTGCCAGAACCTGAATCCCGCCTGAAAGGTCAACTCCGGCATTGGAGAAAATAACAAGGTATCCTTTCACGTAGACTTCAGGTCCCTTTATGACGAATCCGGCATCCTTAAGTTTTTGCGGATAAACGGTATCCGCCGACGCGAACAGATCAAAAGGAGCACCTTCGAGTATCTGGGCCGTCAGCTTGCCGCTTGAACCCGACACCAATTCCACCCTGGTACCCGGATTGTCTTTTTCGAATTCAGCCTTGATCAGTTCCATTACACCTGCGAGATTAGCGGCGATCGCGACGCGGATAATGCCTCTTTGTGTTCCCGAATACAGCGGAGCGCACACGATGAACCAGGCCATCAGTACCAGTACAAACGAGTTGAGCAGTATCAGCGATTTTGATTTTTTGACTCCGGTCTTGCTTTGTATCCACATATACGCCTCTCTGTTATAATTCGGCTGCGAAAGCTCGCCGTCGGGTCAGGCTCCGCAATGCCTCAGTCTGTATTTGATTCTCCAATTTTTCAAAGAAGAGTCAGGCGATGATGTACTTCTCAGCCGCTTTTCCCTCTTCCAGCGCATCAATAATCGCGTCGATATCGGATTCGGATTCAACCTTACCGTACCACCAGTTCTCGGGATAGATAACCATAGCGGGTCCCCTGTCACATACCTTGAGGCAGCCGGTGCTTGATACCGAAACGCCACTCATTCCCCGGTCAGCAAGTTCTGACTCCAGATACTGCATCAAATTGACTGAACCTTTTTTGTAACAGACACCCTGCGGTTCACCAGACATTCTGAAACTCGCGCATACAAAAATATGATGTTCCGGCTTTTTCATTGCAATCTCCTGCTTGTTTTATTTTACACAGTATTCCGCACTATCGTTTTCGCGATATGCGGGATCCTGTCTTTCCCGTTCAACGGACTGATTACCTGCCAGGCCGAATCAACCGCAACCCCCGCCTGTCCCCGAACAAACGACGCCAGATCCGCATAAACCCGGCACATTCAGCATTATCTTCGGTATCTCTTTTCCGTTCAATACCGCCTCAACCGCTTCGGAGGCAAGACCCTCCATCGCGATCACATGAATATCGGCGGCTTCGAGAACCATCTGGGGATTTCTGCCGACACCGCTGACAAGCACCGTACTGCAATCGCCGAGCAATGCCGCCATCTCGGTCCAGCGTTCGATGCCGCCGCCACTTTGCGGTACCGGACGCAGCTCGATCAGCCTGGCACGTCCGTCACTCAGTCCGTATATCCACAACGAGGCGGCCTCACCGAGATGACGGTTTACAAAAAGACCTTCCATACTCGCCACGGCAACGTAGGGCCGGTCGCTGCTCACCTTCGACAGCGATGCGCGATGCAGAAGTTGCTGTATTTCCTCGGGCTGCGCCTCACCGAGTTTTCCGACCGCATCGGCGCGGCAGCGCTGACAGTGGCTCATCTGGGGAATAAACTTCGCGGCGCCTTTTCTGAGTTTAACAATTTTCTCGCGAGTTGGCGGAACTATATCCGCGAAAGCGGTATCCTCAACATGCACCAGTCCCATACAATTCTGTATATCCGCTCCGAGCACTGCGGCTTTTTTTGCGATGTCGGCAAGATGGTGGTCGTTGATACCCGGAATAACAACGGTATTAATCTTAACGGTAATGCCGTGTTCCTTGAGAAGAAGTATCGCTTCAAGCTGCTGATGCAAGAGCAGCTCGGCCGCCTCGCGCCCCCGGTATACCCTTTTCTCAAACCGAACCCACGAATAGATCTTCTCTCCGATCAGCGGATCTACCGCATTGAGTGTGATGGTCACATGACTGACATCAAGTGAAGCCAGATCCTGAACGTAACGGGCGACATCAAGACCGTTTGATGCGACACAGAGCAGCATTCCCGGAAAACGCTCACGAACTCGGCGCATGGTGACAAGCGTCTCGTCGGGATTGGCGAAGGGGTCACCGGGACCGGCGATTCCGGTAACGGAGAGATTATCGATTCTGCGCATCACCTCATCCAGATAGTCTACCGCCTGTCGCGGAGTAAGCACCGAGCTCGTCACACCGGGTCTTGATTCGTTAATGCAATCGTATTTACGGTTACAGAAATTGCACTGAATATTGCAAAGCGGTGCCACCGGAAGATGTATGCGTCCGTATTTATGTTTTGCTCCTTCACTGAAGCAGGGGTGTTTGTCAATATCCATGTCGCTCTCCTTGTTGATTGTCCATTATTGCACTATTCAGGCGCAAAATCTGATGCTATACTTCAGGGTATTACTTTGCGTCACCATCACATATAGCTGTATCCTATCGAAACCGATCGCTGCCGTTCATCCAAAATCGTATTGACAACCATGTCGTATAACGCGAGTGTTCCCCGGTATCCCACATGTAAAATGCGCTGGGCGCCGATTCTGTCGTGCACGGGAAATCCGACCCGCACCAGGGGAATACCGAGATTTTTTGAAAGATAATATCCCTTGCTGCTGCCTATGACAAAGTCCGGCTTGCATGATTGCGCGATATCGAGCATGGTGGCGAAATCGGTATCCTCCCGTACGCATGAAGGATCGCTGTTCTCGCAGGCGTCATTTACCGCCTCTTTGAAACGCCCGGAGACGCCGCCGCTTGCGCACAGCACCGGGACAACGCCCGTCTCTTCGAGAAAGGAAGCGAGCGCCACGACGAGATCTTCCTCGCCGTAGATGAGCGCGCGTTTTCCGAACAGATATTTATGGCCGTCTATATAGGCGTCAACGAGACGCCCCCGCTGCCGCAGATACTTTTCGGGAATCGCTTTGCCGCTGATTTTTTCAATTGTTTCGAAAAACACATCGTTATTTCTTATGCCGAGGGGGATAACGAGACGATGATGATCGACACCGAAGCGCTTATGCAACAGAGCACCCGCGCATTTCTCATCGGCATACGTCGTACCCAATGTGACGGTTGCGCGCGCCCTCCCCATGGCGCGTATGGAATCAAGCGGGGTTCCTCCCCGTGAAAGACTTACATAATCTTCCCAGCTTTCATCGTCGAGTGTACGCGAGTAATCAGGAAGCATCGTGAAAGCGCTGCCGAAATCACCGAGTATCTGTGCAAGTTCGCGAAGATCCTCGGCGGAAAGAAACGAGGGGATCAGATTGATACTGTCACAGACGACACCCCCCTCGCTCAGGCTGTCACAAACGGCACGCACGGCCTCGTGAAAGCCGTCCATATGCGTACCGGCATAACTCGGTGTCGAGGCATGCACGATGCTAACCGACGGGTCCGCAGAAACGATCCGGTATTCGCGAAGGATGCTGCGGATATCCTCACCGATCGTTTCGGACAGACAGGTCGTCGCCACACCGATCATCTCAGGGCGGTATTGCCGTATAACGTTATCGAGAGCCTTCTTCAGATTCGATGATCCTCCGAATATCGCGCTCGACTCGGTGAAATTCGACGACGCGATGTCGAGCGGTTCACGAAAATGGCTGATCAAGTAACGACGTATATATGTGGAACATCCCTGTGATCCGTGTATGAGCGGCACACAGTTGTCGATGCCCCGAAAGACCACCGAAGCTCCGAGCGGTGAACACAACTTGCAGGCGTTACGGGTACTCGTATAACCGCTATCTTTTTTTGTGTATTGATCGCGTATAGCCTGTATCATATAAGCTGCTCCTGTCGTTTATTCCACGAGGGTGAAAATCTCCATACGGGACTCATAAGCGAGGCGTGCACTTCGCGGCAGAAATTCATCATGCCCTCGTAGCCGGCAAGCGCGATCTTTCGTTCGTGATTGTGATCGCAGAACGCGACTCCCATCTTAAAGGCTATCGGTCTTTCCTTGACACCGCCGACAAGAATATCCACCCCCTTGCGATTCATGAAATGAGCCAGCTCAAGCGGGTTCGTGTCGTCAACGATGACGGTTCCCTCGTCGGTAATCTGCTTGAGATAGTCGTAATCTTCCGGGCTGCCGGTCTGACTGCCGACAAGAACGGTCACAATACCGAGATGGCGCAATGCTTTGACCAGAGAAAAGGCCTTGAAAGAACCGCCGACGTAGATAGCCGCCCTCTTACCCGAAAGAATTTTGCGGTAGTGTTCTATCTGCGGCAGTATCGCCGAGACCTCTTCACGAACGAGAATCTCGGTGTTGGCCTGAATAGTTTCGTCTCTGAAAAATTCGGCCACATCGTAGAGAGCCTTGGTCATATCCTCAATGCCGAAGTATGAAACCCTGATAAAAGGAATGCCGTAATGCTCGTGCATCATCTTTGCCAGAAAAGTCATTGATCCGGAGCATTGCACAACGTTGAGCGCGGCGCGGTGCGATCGGCGAATCTCGTCAACTCGAGCATCACCGGTTAAGCATGAAACGACATTGACGCCCATACGCTCGTAATACTTGCAAATTATCCAGCTTTCACCAGCCAGATTGAAGTCTCCCAGAATATTGATACTCGCCGGGGGAATGTACGTGTCGTTATCCGATCCTGTTATTTTGAATATGGCCTCGCATGCCGCCCTGTATCCATCCTTCTTAGTGCCCTTGAAGCCTTCAGAGTGCACAGGCAATACCGTAATCCCCTTTTCATCGGAAACTCTTTTGCACACCGCCTCGACATCGTCACCGATAAGACCCACTATGCAGGTCGAATACACAAAGGCCGCCTTCGGATGGTATAGTTCTATAAGTTCGCTCAAAGCCTTGTACAGCTTTGTTTCGCCGCCGTAAATGACATCACATTCGCGAAGGTCGGTTGAGAAACTGAGGCGATGCAGCTCGGGTCCGCTTGAGAGCGAACCGCGTATATCCCAGGTATAGGCGGCACAGCCTACCGGCCCGTGAATCAGGTGCAGCGCATCGGCGATGGGATAGAGAACCACACGTGAACCGCAGAAAACGCATGCGCGCTGGCTGACAGATCCCGCAAGACTTGCCTTGTCACAGGCAAGTTCGAAACCGTCTTTACCCTTCTCGAAAACCTGATTCTTTCTTTCGTCAAGTATGCGCATGATCTTCCGCCACTATTTAATATTAATTTGTATAATTGCGTTTCCTTCCGTCACTCCCGCATTCCTGAAGACATGCGGGAGGCGGGGAAAGAAAAAATGAAAAAACACCTTTTTACATCACAAGCTCGAATTTCTCCTCGATTGCGTCTCTGTCCTGCCGGTCGAGAATCGCATTGAGCATTTTTTCCACGAGACGAAGGGCTCCGCGGTATCCCACGATCGGGAAGTACTGATGCCCGACCCGGTCATAGATCGGAAAACCCATACGAATCAGCGGAATGTCCTCGTCACGCGCGATATATTTGGCATAAGAGTTGCCGAAAATAAGATCAGGCTTTTCACCCGCCTTGATCAGCTGGTGAAAATGAAACATATCGGATCCCAAACCGCATTTGATGGAGGTATCTTCTCCCGTGAACTCGCGCATGCGTTTCACGTACTTCGGAGTCGTGGGAGTACCGCTGACCACGTAGAGAATCTTCATGTCAAGATCACTGAGAAACTGTGCCATCGCCATCAGATGATCGGGATCGCCGACGAGCGCCACGCGTTTGCCGTGAAAATACTGATGCATGTCGGTGATCACGTCGACCAGTTGCCCCCGCTCGACCATGAGCGACTCGGGAACACTGACACCCGCAGCCTTGCGCATGCTGTCGACAAAGGCGTCTGTCGCACGAAGCCCGATGGGCAGCGTCATGATCTCGCAGGGCACTTTGCACTTGGTATCAAGAAGTTTCGCCGCAGCCATCGAGGCGCTGCGTCCCAAAGCGACGGTGAACGACGAATCACCCGCACTCTTCAGCTGCGCACTTGTCGTTCCGCCTTTCGGGTACATGTGAAACTTGCCGTCCATCGGCGAATTGACGACTTCGCTGGTGTCGGGAAACATCACATAACGCACACCCATCTCATGCGCGATCCTCTTGATCTCGCTCATATCCGACGGCTCGACATAGCCGGGAATGATATTCAGCTGCTTGAGCTTCTTACCCGTGTTTTCCGAGAAATATTTGACCATCGCTTCGGTCATATTCGAAAACCCGGTCACATGCGATCCCTTGAAACTCGGCGTATTCGCATGAATGACTTTTTTGTTTTTCGGAATTTTGCCTTCGGTGTTGGCCTTGTTGATAATCTGCGTAAGGTCATCACCGATTACCTCCGAAAGACAGGTTGTATGCACCGCGATAATATCGGGTTCATACACACTGAAAATATTGTTGATCGCCTCAAGCAGGTTCGCCTGACCGCCGAAGACCGATGCGCCTTCGGTAAAGGAGCTTGTCGTCGCCATGATGGGATCCTTGTAGTGACGGGTCAGCGAACTGCGATGATACGCGCAGCAGCCTTGCGATCCGTGACTGTGGGGAAGACAACGGTGTATTCCCAAAGCCGCGTAGAGTGCGCCAACCGGCTGACAGGTCTTGGCCGGATTTACGGTCAGGGCCGATCTCGAAGCCACTGTATCTGGTGTATGTCTGAGTAACATTGTAGCCTCCTGTTGCCTATTCCATACCGTAGCTTCCGGAAAGTTCGGGACTCTCGTGCCAAGGTGTTTTGATAAGGCTGAAAACTTTTGAATTTACAAGGCGGTCGATCTCTTTGTAGAAATTGATTGCCCCCCTGAACCCGGCATATGGTCCGCTGTAATCGTAGCTGTGAAGCTGTTTCAAGGGTACGCCGAGCTTCTGTATCACGTATTTCTCCTTGATGCCTGCGCAGAATAGAGCCGGTTTGTATTTTTCGATCAGCACCTCCGCCTCATAGTGATTGAGGTCATCGATAATGAGCGTTCCCTCTTTCATCTCGGGCATCATGCCATCATAGTCGTTGAAGGTGAAGCCCTGAGATTCGAGACGCTTCATTTCCTCCTCGCTCTTACGGGGACGATAAAGCTTCTCATCCGCCGTTACGGTCAGCTCCTCGATGTTTCTGGTATCCGCATCGATGGAAATGTCAGGTATGACCTTTCTGCCCTCGTAATCGTCACGGTGGGCAAACTCGTATCCCGCACTGACCACTTCCATGCCTATCTCACGGAAAAGCTCCTGATAGTGATGTGCGCGCGAACCGCCGACAAACAGCATCGTCACCTTGCCTTCACATCGAGACTTCACATCGAGTCTTACCTTCTCAACCTCGACCATCTCCTCGGCAATAATACGCTCCGTATCCTCGATCAGTTTCGAATCATCGAAATAGGCCGCCATTTTGCGCAATGACTTGGCCGTGGCATTTGCCCCGATAAAATTGATCTTGAACCAGGGGATGCCGTATTTTTTTTCCATCATTTCGGCCAGATAATTGATCGAGCGGTGGCACATGACAACATTCAGATCAACGTTATGCGCACTGATGAACTCTTCGTAGCATGAGTTTCCTGAAAATGTCGAATGCAGCGTGAAACCGCAATTGTCCATAATGCGCTCAATCTCGAAAGCATCGCCGCCGATATTGTACTCGCCCAGTATGTTCAGCCTGAACTTGCCTTCCTTTTTCATCTCGGAAAGACCGACCACATCGGTGAAAACCTTGTTATTGGCGATATGGTGACCAGCCGACTGGCTGACCCCCTTGTATCCCTCGCACGAGAATCCGAAAACATTCACATCGGGGTACTTTGCTTCCATTTCCCGTGAAACCGCATGTACGTCGTCACCGATCAGTCCGACCGGACAGGTCGAGAAAATTCCGATCGCCTTGGGATGAAAAATCTCAATCGCCTCTTCGATCGCCTTCTTCAGTTTTTTCTCACCGCCGAAGATGATTTCATCCTCCTGAAGGTCGGTGCTCATCGCATAGGGCATAAAGTTACTCGATTCGGGCGTCTCGGGACGAGTCTGGTTTCGCCGTGTCAACCAGCTGTAAAAACCGCAGCCGATTGGACCATGGGTAATCTGCAGAATGTCACGGGTCGGACCGAGTACGACGCCTTTGCAGCCCGCATACGAACAACCGCGCATCGTAAGAATACCGGGTACGGTTCGCGTATTGGCGAGAATTTCCGGAACAGTGGATCCATCCTCAACCTTGTTGACGACAATCTGTCTGCCGCGTTTTCGCGCAACCTTGGCAGGGTACTTGCTGAGAATTTCTTCTTTCACCTGTTCGGGGTTTACTGTTGTCTGACTCATATTTTCCTCCAGGCCCTACGCCTCATCCAGCGTATTATCGCCATGCTCACCGGTTCGAATCCGTATTGATTCAAACACGGGCACCACGAATATTTTTCCGTCACCGGCTTTGCCGGTTCTGTTGTCCTTTATGACAGTTTCAACGACCTTAGAAACAAGCTTGTCGGGCACAACCACTGAAATCATACGCTTGGGTATCAGTCGCTGTGAATTGCCCAGCTGCGAAATCGCCTCTTCGTATCCCTGCTCGGCGCCCTTGAGCACCGAAAAATCGACGAGCCCTTTACCGCGCCCCAGACAGTCCTTCGCGTGAAGAGAGGTTATTCCCGCGGCGGCAAGACTTCTTTTTGTCTGGTTTATTTTGTTCATTCTTATTATTGCTATAACCTCTTTCATACCTTTATCTCCGCCAAACCATCAGAAGTCTCCTTAACTCCGGAGCTGACCGTATAGACCTCCTCAACCGGAGAGATAAAGATTTTTCCGTCACCGAAAGCGCCCTTCTCTCCCGATCGCGCGGAGGCGATTATCGTCTTAAGCACCAGTTCCTTGTCAGCGTCGGGGACGACTATCATAAGCAACTCCTTTGGAATCTCGTCATAGGTGATATCACCTATCTTGATTCCCCTCTGTTTCCCCCGACCTGACACATTCATCTTTGTCACCGCCGGAAAGCCCTCTTCCATCAGGGTCTCCATCACGAAATCGACTTTTTCCGGACGGATAATCGCGCGTATCATTACCATACTGTTTCCTCCGTTAATTGATTTTCAAACCCCGAGTCCGAATTCCATCAGAAGCTTTTCCAGCTCCTCGATGGAGAGCGGCGTCGGAATGACAAAATCCTTGTTGTTTTCAATCGCATTCGCGAGGTTGCGGTACTCATCGGCCTGCCCGGCCGTCGGCTCGAAATCGATTACGGTTTTCCTGTTGATTTCCGCACGTTGTACGACGTTATCGCGCGGAACAAAATGAATCATTTTGGTTCCCAGCTTCGACGCAAGCGCCTCGATCAGATCCTGTTCCCGGTCGGTTTTTCTCGAATTACAGATAAGACCTCCGAGTCTGACCACACCGCTTTCCGCGAATTTCACAATACCCTTGCATATGTTGTTCGCCGCGTACATCGCCATCATCTCACCCGAAACGACGATATATATCTCCTCAGCCTTTCCGTCACGGATCGGCATCGCGAAACCGCCGCAGACAACGTCCCCCAGTACATCGTAGAAGACATAGTCAAGGCTGTACTGATCCGAATAAGCGCCGAGCTGCTCGAGAAGATTAATGGATGTGATAATACCTCTTCCCGCACAACCGACACCCGGTTCGGGACCGCCAGATTCGACATTACGCGTGTTCTTGAAACCAACCTTAACCACATCATCAAGTTCCAGATCTTCCCCCTCACTTCGCAGTGTATCCAGCACCGTCTTCTGTGAGAGGCCTCCCAGCAAAAGCCTTGTTGAATCCGCTTTGGGATCACAACCTACAACCATCACGTTCTTGCCCATTTCCGCAAGTGCCGCTACAGTGTTCTGGGTGGTGGTTGATTTTCCAATACCTCCCTTACCGTATATCGCGACTTTTCTCATAATCATCCTCCTGTTATATTTACGCAGCCAGTCATGGCATCTATATAACAAGAAGCATGCCAAACAGAGGCGAGTAGCCCGTCGACTCATGACAACACGATTGATTTAACAAAGCGGCAACAATGACATGAATATCAGCTAACGTTCAATCGCAACGAAACACATCTGTAACATTTGATTACGTGATTACCAGGAAAGTTCACGAAAACACTCTATGCGGGCAATTCAGATTACGAGGGGGGATGGCAAATACCGGCCGAAAGGCGACAATTATGTAGGAGACGGGGATCATCCTACACAATTGTCGCCATGATTGCAAAAGAAAGGCCCCGGAAAAGCCATTATCCTTTCAGTTTGTCCACATCGATGTTATATTTTTCCACGCGAAGTCCGATAATTCTTTCACTGACACCAAGCTCGCGTGCGGCTTTTGCCATATTACCCTTCGAACGCTTCAGCTCCTCGATGATGACCTCACGCTCTATCTTCTCGATCATCGGCTTGAGACGCCCTCCATCACCTTCGGAAGGAAGCTCTCCATCCATTTGCAGACTCGGGGGAAGATGGTAACTGTGAATGACACCGTCAGTGCTTAAAATGACCGCACGTTCAATACAGTTTTCAAGTTCACGAACGTTACCGGGCCAGTGATAGGCCATGAGCATATCTATTGCGGGGGTTGATATGCGCTGAATGTTTTTGCCGTGTTCATTGCTGTATTTGCTGACAAAATGGTCGGCAAGAAGAACGATATCGGTTCTGCGTTCGCGAAGCGGCGGCACCACGAGAGGGAAAACATTAAGTCGGTAGTAAAGATCCTCACGAAACTTACCCTCTTTCATGAGTTTTTCCAGATCTCTGTTGGTCGCGGCAACGATTCGCACGTTTAGTTTGATCGTCTGATTGCCGCCGACCCGCTCAAATTCTTTCTCCTGCAAAATACGCAAGAGCTTGCCCTGTATCGAAGGAGGCAATTCACCGATTTCATCGAGAAAAATTGTCCCGCAATCGGCAAGCTCGAAACGTCCCTTGCGAAGGCCCACCGCCCCCGTAAAAGCCCCCTTCTCGTGACCGAAAAGTTCGCTTTCGATCAGAGATTCGGGAAGTGCGGCACAGTTGAATTTGATAAACGGTTTGCCCGCTCTTGTGGATGAGAAATGTATCGCATGCGCGACTTTTTCCTTACCGACACCGCTTTCACCGAGAATGAGCACTGTCGTATTCATTATCGCAACCTTCTCGATCAGATCATACACGTTGCGCATTGTTTTGGAATTTCCGATGATATTGCTGGGACGGTAGCGGTCTTTTAGCTGGTGCTGCAGACGTTGATTTTCTTCGAAAACGCGATCCATCTGCTCCTGTGCAAGCTGCCTGATGCGAACCACCTGCGATATGTTCGAGGCGATTATCGTAAGCAGTCTGATATCAACCTCGAAAGAAGTTCTGTCGTCAAACAGCCGGTCAACCGAAAGAGTACCGATCACTTCCTTGCCGATTTTAATCGGAACACAGATAAAGGATATATCCTTCTTTTCAAGATGCTTGCGTGATCCCGTGCGATCGAGAAACTCCGGTTCTTCGGAAATTCTCGGCACGATGGCGGGTTTACCGGTATTCGCAACCCTCCCCGTTATTCCCTCTCCGGGAAGATAGCTGATCTTCTCGCACTCCTCTTTCGTCAGTCCCAAAGCCTCTTCAATGAATAGCTCACCGGTTTTACGGTTGATAACCGACAAAATTCCCCGGTGCATCTCCATATGCTCGGACATCATTTTGAGTACGGGTTTGAGAGCATCCTTCAGATCCAGCGTCTCTCCGATTACCCTGCTGATTTCGTAGAGCAGTTTCAGCTCTTTAAGTTCTCGCGACTCCTGTTCGTTCATATCGTTACCTGGAAAAGCAGCCAATCATGTGGTGATTCACGTTACAACGAAAACCGCCATCACGAACCAGAGTGACCGGATCGGCATATCAAGAAACCAAATTTTTGCCGGAAAGATTCAGTTTGATATAAAGTTTACATGAAGGAAATTTATTGCGAAGGAAAGCTTTCATTTTCTGTTTTTTCTGATTCTGGCATTGATCTCTATTGTCCGAAGCATGTCCTTATAGCTGTCGTTTCTGTTAATCTGCTCCTGTGTAAGAGCCGCATCGGTGTTGCCCTCCCATCGACGGCAATAGTAGAGCGATGTAAAAATCCGTCCGATACGATACTCACGCGAGAGCCGAAGCGCAATCGCGTAATCTTCGCCATAGCTGGTATTCGGCAGCTGAATCTTGCGAAGCAGAGCCGTATCGAAAGCACGGGGCGCGCCAAGTCCGTTTATACGAAGCGCGTTGTTCGGACCGTTATCCTCTGTCCATTCACGATGATCGATCAGTCCGGGGGCGATCGTCTCCATTGCAAAATTGACGAGAGTGTATGATCCGATCACCATCGCGCATTTTTCCTTGCGAAAACAGTCGATTATCTTTTGCAGCGTGTCGGTAGCACTGTAGAGATCGTCTGAATCCAGCTGAACGGCAAAGCGCCCGCACAGCGGCGATAGCAGCGCCTCGTTCCAGCAGCCGCCGATGCAGAGGTCGTCACGCTGCGGACAGATCAGACTGATGCGATCATCACAAGAAGCGACTTTGCGCACGATGTTTGCGGTATCGTCACTTGAATGATTGTCCACTACAATACAATTGAAGCGGAAATCGCAGTTCTGAGACAGCACGCTCGCCAGCGCGTCACCGATGGTTTTCTCCCTGTTTCGCACCGGGATAATGACGCTGGCCTCTACAGGAAAATCTTCAGCAGAGGGGACAATCTCGCCGAAGGGCGGTTCCAGACAGGCGCCGATACGTTTCAGATGCTCTGTCGCAGCTTTTTCATATTCTATCTGAAGGGATCGGTTGCGCGGATCGACATAATCGAAATTCTTCTCGCCGGAAAAACGCTTGTCGCTCTCATACTTCGTACAGAGGTATTCCTGCAGATGAAAGAGTTCAAAATCAGTCGATAGCTTCAAACGCAGGTCGTAAAGCCCGGCCATCGGCAAATCACGGTCGCTTCCGTATCTGTCATAACATTTTGAAGCGGCAGAAGTCGTGATGAAAAGAAAAGGGCCGAAATCAAAATTGTCGCGTATCGATCCGGGACGATAATCGATAAGCGGATGAGCGCTTCGTTTTGCCTCTTTTTCCTCGTAGTAATCGGCATAGACGATCGCGGCCCCGCTCTCGCAGGCAACAGCACACAGCCGATCAATGGCATTCGGGGCAAAACGCAAAAGCGCCGTCGTCGTGACATAAAGAAGATAATCGCTTTTGCATGATCTTACTATTCGCTCAAGTGACTGCCCCGAAAAAGGTGCATCGGTCTCGAGCAGGTGACAGCGCTCGAAGGGGCAGGAGCAGCTGCCCTTATGAGGAATAACAACTCTGTCAACACCGGAAAAAACGAGAAGGTTTTGCAGGGTTTCCTCGAAACGGTTTCCTGAAAAAAAGGGAAGCACGACGGTCACCGGCTTCATATGCGTTCTCCTGTATGTGCGATTGTCGGATACATGATCATGATGAACGATATCCGAAACAACGAAATGATATATAATTGGTATTATTACGGCAAACGGACCAAAGCCGGCTCAGTGTGTATTTTTTCCCGCAATCGCATCGCGAACGAATCCCCCCGCCTGTTCGAGCCTTACAAGCGCCTCTTCATATGAAACGCCCGCCTTCGCCATGACAATCGCGCTTTTGACGTGATTGTGCGCCTTTTCAAGACACTCACTTGCGTCGTGATACGAGAGCGAAGCGGCCGTCATGAGCACCCGCTTGGCGCGTTCGACGAGTTTTTTGTTCGTCAACTGCAGATCAACCATCATGTTCTCGTACACCTTGCCGATGCGAATCATCGCACAGGTGCTGATCATGTTGAGCACCATCTTTTGCGCCGTTCCCGATTTCATACGGGTGGATCCGGTAAGCACTTCGGGCCCCACCTCTACACAAATTGGAACATCAAGTGCCCCTGCAAGAACGCGATATTCGGGTAAATCGAGATTTTTACGGGGGTTGGTCGTCAAGTAAAGGGTTTTCGCCCCACGCCGTTTGGCCTCGCATACGGCCGCAATAACGTAGGGAGTGCGCAGACTTGCGGCGATACCGCAGACAACATCCCGCTCGCAAACATCTTTTTGCGCGATATCGCGCATGCCATCTTCAGGGGAATCTTCGGCGCCCTCCACAGCCCTGAACATCGCCCCGCTCCCGCCGGCGATCAGCCCCTGTACCATGTCGAAAGAAACGCCGAAGGTCGGCGGACACTCGGAGGCATCGACAATACCGACACGACCGCTCGTACCGGCACCGACATAAATCAAACGACCGCCTTTTGAAAAAGCGCTCACCACCAGATCGACCGCCGCGGCAATCGAGGCGATCTCTTTTTCGACGGCAAAGGCAACACCTTTGTCTTCTTCATTTATTATCGCGAGAATTTCGCTCACCGAACTGCTATCGAGATTGGCACTGCGCGGATTGCGCTGCTCGGTGCTGATTTGTTTCAGTTGTTCAAACAGTTCGTTTTCCGGCACGGGGGGATTCCTGGACGAATTGGGATAACATGAAATAATGCTACGTAGCAAAGCGGCAAGAGAATGAGCCTGTCAAGAAAATAAAGACTCCGCCCTGCGAAGGCTTAACCGATAAGTTTTCGCACAGCCTGTCCGAGTTCAAAGTTCGTATAAGGCTTCGACAGCATACCGGCGAACGCTCCCTGAGCGGCTTCGCCCTCTTCTTCTTCGTCGTAATAACCGCTTGAGGCCAGCACCTTAACCGAGGGATCCAGGGCACGCAAAAGCGCCAGCGTTTCCACCCCGCTTATCCCGTTTGGCATAGTCAGATCAAGTATCACCAGATCAAAAGGTGTAGCCGCATCCCGGGCCTCTTTGTACTTATCAACGGCATCAGTACCGTTGTTTACGGTGACCGCCGCATAGCCCAGCCGCGCGAGCATCGACGCGGTAAGCTCAAGAATAAAGTCCTCATCATCCACAACGAGTATGCGCTTTCCGCTTTTCACGCTTGAACAGAAACTTTCAGCCGCCGGTGATTCGGTCAATGGCTGCAAAGTCGGCGGCGG